>JACQYL010000051.1 GCA_016208165.1 Deltaproteobacteria bacterium | reverse complement strand
TGGTGCGGACGTCGGTACCAACCTGATCGACGGACACATGAGATCGATCGCGGACGCGATCGGCCGGGCGGGTGCGGACGTCGGTACCAACCTGATCGACGGACACTATATCTGGCTGCTTATTCCCGGCAACCGCACACAGGTGCGGACGTCGGTACCAACCTGATCGACGGACACGTGGGGGATAACATGACTTCCGCTCCTATAGTTCTGGTGCGGACGTCGGTACCAACCTGATCGACGGACACTGGACAAGGTCAATGGGGCATGGGGTCAAATCTGCTCTTGACTCTTGCTCCATCGGTCTTTCAAACCAAAATTTCAGCGATGGCCGCCTCCAACTCAAGTTGTAAGTGTAATTTAAGCCTGTTACGCCGATCTCGTCCGTAAGACCCCTCGACAACCCCTTTCATTAGAAAGCTCGCGACCGCGGCCGTCGAGTAGTAACGTCAACCCCAAATTGACTCACCTTGATCAGCGAAAAATGACCCCCCCTTTAGTTTGGTTGTAGGTTTCGTTTGCCACCCTACCGGGATGGCGCTTGGATCGGCTGACAACGTAGAGAGCCACAGGCGCGACCGGAGTTGTCAGCCGAAGCCCACCGCTATCTGGGGCGGGCCGATCCGTGATGGATCATCTGCGACTACAACGACACCTTCTTTCCCCTGCAACTGACGCCGGGGGCCGTCCTTCGCATCCCATCCGCCGAACATGCCGCGATGGGGCTCCTCGAGTGATCGCCGAAGATCGGGAGCATCTTCACTCGGAGGGAACGGTCAGCGTCTGCCAGATATTTTCCACGTGGAGCGGATTGAGAACGCGGACGCGCCGGACGTTGAACGTCTGCTCGCCGTTGTAGAGGACCGCGCCGGGCTGGACGCGCTTGACGCCCAGCGTTTGGAACCACTCGAGTTGTTTGACGAACTCGGTGGAAAACGTCGCCGCGGATTTAATTTCCACAGGCGTGAGCACGCCCTTTTCCCTGATCAGCAGATCGATCTCGTTGCCGTGGGAGTCCCGAAAGAAATAGATTTCCGGCCTGATTCCCCTGTTGAGGGCGCTTTTCACGATGTCCGCGATGACGAGGTTCTCGTACAGGTTTCCCCGCAAAGGGTCGCGGGAAGCCTGCTCCGCCGTGTGGATGCCGAGCAGAAAGGCGTCGAGACCGACGTCGGTGAAATAGATCTTGGGCGACTTGATCACCCGTTTTTGGACGTTCTCAAAGAATGGAGGCAGTTCGAACACGACATATGACGCCTTCAGAACCGAGAGCCAGTTTCTGATCGTCGTGCTGGAAGCGCCCACATCGTTGCCGAGCGAGGCGAGGTTGACGACCTGTCCCACCCGGCCGGCCAAAAGGGTGAGAAACTTCTGGAACAGCGACAAATCGCGCAACTGAATCAATGCGCGGACATCCCGCTCGACGTAGGTCTGCAGGTAGCCGTTGAAAAACCTGCGCGGCTCCAAACCCTCTTCGTGAAGCCTGGGGAAAAATCCGCGATGGATCAAGTCGAAGGGGTCCCGCGCCGAGTCGTAGCGGCGGACTTCATGAAGGGAGAACGGCCACAGGGACAGCATGGCCGTCCGGCCCGCCAACGACTGGCTGATCGCCTCGTGTAGTTGCGGTTGATGACTGCCGGTCAAGATGAACCGCCCGCGTTTCCGGGTCTTGTCGACCATCCCCTGAACATAGGAAAGCAGGACCGGAAGCCGTTGCACTTCGTCCAGGATGCCGCCGTTTTCCATCTGCGCGAGGAATCCCCGCGGATCAGCTTCAGCCGCCATACGGACATCCGGGTCTTCCAGGGAGAAGTACGGCATGTCCGGGAACGTCATCCGAGTCAGGGTGGTCTTCCCCGATTGGCGAGGACCGAGGATGGTCACCACGGGATACTCCGCGGTGGATTGAACCAATTCTTCCGTGATGTCTCGAGTGATCATGGCATTAGGATAAAACGTGCTTGTGCAAAAAAGCAAGTTAAACTTCCGATTTGCACAAAAAACGGGTTCCGGCCGGGATGCCCTATCGAGAGGCAGTATGGACATAGGAACCGAGCCCCGGGGGGTTCCCCGCCCTGTCCATTCCGACACCTCGCGTCCCGCGCCGGTAAGTATCCGGTGGAGTCCGCCCCTTCGGCGGGCCGACCGGAGACCGGCGCATGGACCAAGGTCCTTGATTACGACGAACTCGATGGCGGCAACACCGAGAACAATTGTCCCGAATGAAAAAGCTGGAATGGGCGTGGGGTCACATCTGCTCTTGGCTCTTGTAGCCTCGGATTTCCAGACTGAAGTTCAACAGCAGTTTAAGAGTTACAGGGGCAAAGTAGTCCATAAAGTCAGTAACAGCAATAGGTTAAGATTAACTAGCTTGTAAGAGCCATCTGTCGTTGACCTGGAAGCCGAAGGCGGCCGGGATTGGAGCCTGGATGTCGTTGGATGGTTCGATCATGGGGTGGGGTTTTCGTTGCTTATCGGAGAGCTTGCCTGGCCCTAGGGCACATTTAACACTGGGGGGGAGGCAATAGACCATGATTCCCTGATCTGGGCGCCTACGATCGGTGCCTCAAGGCAGCCCCCTCTCGCCGCAGACGCAATCGCATTCAACCGCAAAACCCGCTCGCGCGGGTTTTGGATGTTGTTTCATTTATGTAATTTCACGTCCCACGATAGGGATCGAGAGACGTTACCAGTTCGCACTGTTAGTGGAATCCGACGGGACAGAACACACTGGATCGGTGATCCGATCTGCAGAAATACTCATCCGAGTTGCCGATCGTACTCCTGTGACTGGAAACCCACTCCGCCCAGTCATCGGGCCAGTATTCAATCGACGGACGGACACCTCCTCCACCGAATTCCGCCTGTTCGGATAAAAACTCTCTCAATGTCTTTTCTTTCGTCATGTAAAAGCACCTCCTTCTAATCGTCCCCTTCTTATGAAAAGGGTATGTACGACCGCGGGAAAGTCAAGGTAAGCGCTTCGGGGGATCTTTGAAGACGCGCTTCCATCCATTCATGCGGGCGTTACCGCGCGGCGTGACCTCCATCCCGGCAACCCTCGGTAAGTACTCCCCAAATGGAATGGACACACCGGTTCCGAATGAGGTAGATTATGTACACGAATGAGACAGGCGTACGTTTGCTTCCCATGAACCTTCTTCGGCGCAATGCCGCGTCAGGGGATTTACTGGTATGAAAACATCCGTTCGTTTCCTGATTCTCGCAGGGTTGATACTCTCCCTTGTCATTTGGGGACAGGCCCGCGCACAGGAAAAGCCGCTGATTCAAGCGGGAGACACGTTCCCCGAGGTCACGATGCCCGCTCCCAGAGCCGCCGGCGATAAGGCGTATCTTGGGCTTGGAACCGCTCCCGATTTCACGTTGAATCAGGTATCGGCCGACGTCATTCTCGTCGAACTGCTGAGCGTTTACTGTTACAGCTGCCAGAAACAGGCGCCCATCTTCAACAAGCTGTACGAGCTGATTGAGGGCGATCCCAAAGCCAGGGGGCGTATAAAACTCCTGGGAATCGCGGTAGGAAGCGAGGATTTGGAAATCGACGAGTTCCGCCGGGAGTACAAAGTAACTTTCCCCATTATCCAGGATCCTGAATTCGAGATCTACCATGAGCTGGGAGGAACACGAACGCCGTTCTCCATGTTTGTACGTAAGGGTCCTTCTTCAAAAGAGATCCTGGTGGCTTCCACCCATATGGGGTTCGACATGGAGTACAAAAAACTTCTCGAACAACTGGTCCGTCTGGCGGATACGGACATCTCGAGTCTAAGCGCGCAACTGAAGAAGCCGGAAGCCGCGGCGGAAAAAGTCGAACCGGTTCTGGCGGGACCGGAGCTGGAAGCCAAGGTGGCCGCTCTCATGGAAGAAGCCCTCGGCCGGCAGGTTCAACCGGAAAAGCTCGGTTTAGAGAGCGGCAGAACGGTGTATACGGCGACATCGGGAGAAGGGAAGGAGGCGCGGCGCATGTTCGCGGAGGTTGTGGCCCGGGAAGTCCCCTGCGATATGTGCCATGCCGTGCACTTCATCTATGTGTTCGACCCTTCCGGAAAGGTGATCCTTTTCCAGGCCCTGCAACTGACCAAACATGGGAACGAACCCATGACCGCGGATGAGGTGGCCAAATTGAGGCGGCATGTCGTGGGCTCAGCCATGAATGGCCGGCTACACTTCGATGTAAAGGTGGACGCCGTCGCGCAGGCCACGATCACTTCGGCCGTGGTGTACGACAGCCTGTCCAACGGACCGGCCCTTCTCGAGGAATTAAAGCAAAAGGGATTGATCCGATAACAAATAAACCCTTTACAATCAGACTAGAATGAGCACTATATAGCCCAAGTTGCCTTTGCCCACGGAAACGGGCGAACGGTTTTTTCGATACACAAATTCGCATAAATCACCTTTACCCTGTTGCACCGGGAAATCCAGTACATGGATGACGGTCTCCTGTGCCGAAGACCGTTCGAGCCCGGGATTCAATGCATTCCTTGCCCCCGGCGGACTGGATCTTGCTGTTGATGACAGCGCAGTTTTTTTGGATAAGAATCCTGACGAGGAGGAGTACCTATGGAAATGAAAAAAATCTTATGGCCTACCGATTTTTCGAAAAGCGCCGCAGCGGCCTTGCCGTACGTCAATTCGCTCACCAAGAAATTTGACGCCGAAATCCATGTTCTTTACGTAATTGAAGACATTGCGAGACACGCTCCCTGGTACGGAGAGTTCGGGAAAGAACACGTGGATAAACTTCTCGAGTGGGAAGAAGAAACCGCGCACAAGCATCTCGACGACATCTGCATGAGGCATCTCGAGGGGTGCCGTCTGTACATCAAACACGTGGCCGTGGGCGACCCTGCTGAACAGATTCTCAAGTTCATCGAAAAGGAAAAGGTGGACTTGGTGATCATGGCCAAGCATGGCAGAAAAGCCCACTTTGCGTTCGGCAGCGTGGCCGACAAAGTCGTCAAGCATTCGCCGGTTCCCGTTGTCACGATACCGGTGGAAAAGGAATAGGAAATTCTGTCTGCTAACCCCCGCTTTCAGGAGCGGGGGGTGCTTTTCCATGCCGGCGATCTGAAATCCCAAAGGGGTTCGGCCGCTTCAACAGCCTCCTCCCGGTTTCTCCCTTTTGATCCAAGCGTTGCGCCCTTCGAGGGGTTCGCAACCGCTTTCCCGGATAGAGGATAGCCCGGAAAGGCTTGACACCCGGCCGAGTTTAGCCCTACCGTCGCCTAACCCGGGTTGGTTGTCCGCCGATAGCGGTGCATCCGCCACGATTCACCATCACCTTGTCAAGAGACGAAATTGCAAGAAACCCCTCAAGATCAAACGCTGACCGATTCCCGCAGGTGGTGGGCCATGGCGGGTATCGGTCTGGGCGTGCTCATGGCCACCATCGACGCCAGTATCGTCAACGTGGCGTTGCCCACGCTGGTGGAAACACTTCACACCGATTTCGCGACGGTTCAATGGGTAGTGATCAGCTATGTTCTTGTGATCACCTCTCTCGTGATCGGTGTGGCCCGGCTGGGGGATATGCTGGGACGCAAGCGAGTCTACACGGCGGGACTCGCCCTGTTCACCCTGGGGTCCCTGCTCTGCGGAATGGCTCCCACCGTGGGTTGGCTCATCGGTTTCCGTGCGTTGCAGGGCTGCGGAGCCGTGATGGCGCAAGCCCTCGGCGCGGCCCTAGTGGCCATGATTTTTCCCGCGTCCGAAAGAGGAAGGGCGTTGGGGATCGTCGGCAGCATCGTGGCCGTGGGACTCTCGATCGGTCCGGCCCTGGGCGGCCTCCTTATCGGATGGGTGGGCTGGCGAACGATCTTCCTGGTGAACGTACCCGTGGGATTGATGGCGGCGATCATGGTCGGGCGCTTTGTGCCGACCGACCTCCCGGGCTCCCCTAATCAGAAATTCGATCCTCTTGGCGCGGTGGTTCTGCTGGCCACCCTGGTCTGTTACGCCATTGGCATGACTTTGGGACAAAAGTGGGGGTTCGGGAATTCCCATGCCCTCATCTTGCTGGTGGCCGCAGCGTTGGGTTTCGCTTTCTTTCTGATCGTCGAGGGCTCGGTGGCCCACCCCATGATCAAACTCGGGATGTTTCGGAACGCACTGTTCAGCATCAACCTGATCATGTCGCTCCTGGTGTTCGTGGCGCTGGCGGGCACTTTTATTCTTCCGTTTTTCCTCGAGCTCGTCCTGGAATATCGGACCGAACAGGTCGGACTTATGATGATGGTGGTTCCAGTGACCATGGGGATCGTGGCGCCGGCCTCCGGCATGCTGGCGGACCGCTTCGGTCCGAGGGGTATCACCTTGCTGGGTCTGACGCTCGCTGCGGCGGGATGCGTGATCATCAGCACGCTGGATTCCGGTGTTGCCCCGCTCGGGTATATACTCCGCCTGACGCCGCTGGGCTTAGGGCTGGGCATGTTCCTGTCTCCGAACAACAGCGCGATCCTGGGTGAGGCCCCCCGTGAGCACATCGGAATCGCGTCGGGCTTGTTGTCCCTGTCCAGGACCTTGGGTAACACCTCCGGATTTCCATTGATGGGAGCGCTCTTCTCGTCCTGCGTGCTGGCAGCGGCCGGGTTGCCGCCGGCCACGAGTGTAACGGCCGCGCCCGTGGAAGCGCTCCAAATCGGGGTGACGGGCGTTTTCCGGATCGCCTCGGTCGTCATTTTCTGTTCCGCCATGTTAGCGGCGCTCGCTTATTGGATCGAACGCAAACGACATACCGCGGACACGGGCCCAAGGCAATCCGGGTCGCCATAATCGTTCCTGTTCCCGGAGTCCGGTCGAGGAAGGACGATTTGGAAGGTTTTCTCCCCGTACTCATCACGAACCGTTTCCACCTGCACGCGATCGGAGATGGCCATGGTCGTTATAGGCATAGACACCGGGGGCACCTTCACGGATTTCATATTCCGGCACGGGGAACAGTGGGAACTGTACAAGTGTCTCTCCACCCCATCCAACCCCGCGGAAGCCATCCTCGATGGCCTGCGTCACATCGCCGCGCAGGGTGAAAAAACCATTGTGCACGGGTCCACCGTGGCCACCAACGCCATTCTCGAACGCAAGGGGGTGAAAACCGCGCTGGTGACCAATCGAGGGTTCGAGGACGTGATCGAAATCGGACGTCAAAACCGCACTCGCCTCTACGACCTCAAATACAGGCGAGAGCCTCACATCGTGCCGAAATCGCTCCGGTTCGGCGTCGCGGGTCGAGTCGGATGCAACGGCGAGATCCATGAATCCTTCGACGAGTCCGGAGCACGGGAAACGGCCCGGCGCATTCTGGAGGAAAACGCCGAGTCGGTGGCCGTCTGCTTCCTCTTCTCTTTTGCCAATCCGGATCACGAGCGCACCATGAAACGTATCCTCGAGGATTCCGGAATTTCCGTATCCGCCTCTCATGAAATTCTTTCCGAGTTTCGTGAATACGAACGGACCTCGACCACGGTGATCAATGCCTACGTGTCCCCCGTGATGAAGAAATACATATCCCATCTTGCGAACTCCATGGAGCCGAAGGACCGCCTCCGGATCATGCAATCCAACGGCGGGGCCATATCAGCGGAAACCGCCATGACCGAACCTGTTCGCACCATACTGTCCGGTCCCGCGGGCGGAGTTGTGGGAGCCTTCGAAATCGGCAGGATCGCCGGTCGCCGGCGGCTCATCACGTTCGACATGGGCGGAACCTCGACGGACGTGTCCTTGATCGACGGAGGGCTTTCTCTGACCACCGAGTCCAAGATCTCCGAATACCCGGTAAAAGTGCCCATGGCGGACATCCACACCGTGGGCGCCGGGGGCGGCTCCATCGCGCGTCCGGACGCAGGCGGCTCCCTGAAAGTGGGTCCTGACAGCGCGGGGGCGGATCCCGGTCCCATCTGCTACGGAACCGGCCGAGACATCACGGTTACGGACGCCAATCTCTACCTGGGCAGACTGGCGCCGGAACGCTTCCTCGGAGGAAACATGCGCCTGCATCCGGAACGCCTGGGACCCTTCTTCGAGGCCATGGCCAAACCGTTGGGATTGACCCCCATCGAGCTGGCCCAGGGCGTTCTCGACGTGGCCAACACGAACATGGAAAAGGCCATCCGGGTCATCTCCGTCGAGCGGGGCTACGATCCCGCCGAATTCACCCTGTTCTCGTTCGGCGGCGCGGGACCCATGCACGCCGCGTTTCTGGCCCGCCTGCTGCATATCCCCGAGGTGCTGGCGCCCCAACATCCGGGAATCCTCTCCGCCATGGGTATGCTCATGGCCGACGTGGTCAAGGATTATTCGCAAACCGTCATGATCCAGGAAAAAGAATTGGACCAGGATGACCTTATCCAACAATTCCGAGCCCTCGAAAAACGCGCCTATCTCGATCTCCTCGAAGAAGGGGTTCAACAGGAACAGGCGCTCATGGAGCGTTACCTGGATATGCGCTACCAAGGTCAATCCTATGAAATCCTGGCGCCTTTCGGTGAAGACTGCATAGGCCGGTTTCACGAACTGCATGAAAGCACGTACGGTTACCGCAATCCTAACAAGTCCGTGGAAATCGTCAATGTGCGTCTGCGGGCCCGGGGGGTTCCGGACAAACCCGAATTCCGGCCATCGACCCTAGCCGGCGAAACGCCTCCGCCCGAGGCTTTCCTCGGCGAACGAAACGTGGTGTTCGACCTCGAGAACGTAAAGGCCAAGATTCTTTCCAGGGAACGCCTGATGCCGGGCAACCTCGTCCCGGGGCCGGCCATCGTGGCGGAATACAGCTCGACCGTGGTGATCCCCCCCTTCGCCCAAGGCCGCGTGGACCCCTACGGCAATTTTTTGTTGGAGATTGATTGAGTGCATCGCCGGTTTGAAAGTGGCCGAGGGGAACCCTTTGAGAAGGGTTCCCCTCGGACTCCCCTCCTAAACGTTTCAAGTTGTTTTGGGCGCGTTGCGCCCAAAACGAGGGCGACTTCACGGAAATCTTCGCTCCGGTTGCGTCGCCAAGCGGCGCAACCCACTCGAAGGATTTTGGAAGGGGTCCAGGGAAACCTTTTGCAAAAGGTTTCCCCGGGCATCTTCCCTCCAATAGATCAACCGACCTCTGGAGCCATGCATGGACGTACATCCGATTTTGCTGGAAGTGTTCAAGAACCGTTTTTCTTCCATTGCCGAAGAGATGGGTGTCACGCTGGTGCGCACGGCGTTTTCGCCCAACATCAAGGAGCGCCGGGACTGTTCGTGCGCCGTTTTCAATCGTAACGGGGACACGGTGGCCCAGGCCGCGCATATACCGGTGCATCTGGGCTCCATGCCCTTGTCCGTGAAATCCGCCATTGAAAGCGTCGGATTCCGGGACGGGGACATGGCCGTGTTGAACGATCCTTTCAAGGGCGGCACGCACTTGCCCGACATCACGGTGGTGGCGCCGGTGTTTTTCGGGGGATCCTCGCCTTCGTTTTATGTGGCCAACCGGGCGCATCATGCCGACGTGGGAGGTGAAGGGGATTTCGCGGCCCAGGTCATGTCGAACGTGACGGGCGTACGCCGCATCATCGGTCTTCTCGAGACCCATGGTCTCGAAACCCTGACCTTTTACGCCGACCGTTTGATCGACTATTCCGAGACCATCACCCGCAAGGCCATCGAGTCCATTCCCGACGGAGTATACGAGTTCGAAGACGTGATGGAGGACGACGGAAAGGGGCATGAAAACATCCGCATACACGTGCGGATTCAGGTCGAGGGAGACGGAATGACCTTCGACTTCGGCGGATCCGACGACCAGGTCCGGGGCGGCGTCAACGCGGTGTACGCCATCACCCTGTCCGCCGTGTTGTACGTATTGAGGTCCCTCATTTCCGAGGACATTCCACCCAACGCCGGATGTCTCAAGCCTATCCGCGTGAAGACCCGGAAAGGGTCCGTGGTGGACGCCCGTTTCCCCGCCGGAGTGGCGGCCGGCAACGTCGAGACATCCCAGCGTATCGTGGACGTGGTGCTAGGCGCTCTGTCCAAGGCCGTACCGGACCGGGTTCCGGCCGCGGGCCAGGGCACCATGAACAACGTGACCATCGTAGGCATCGATCCCCGGACCGACTTGCCCTTTGCCTACTACGAGACCCTGGCCGGCGGCATGGGCGCTTCGGCCGGCGGCCACGGCGAGCACGCGGTGCACTCGCACATGACCAACACCATGAATACGCCCGTGGAAGCGTTGGAATACAGCTACCCGTTTCTGGTTACCGAATATTCCATTCGGGAAGGTTCGGGAGGCAAGGGCCGGTTCAACGGAGGCAATGGCCTCACGCGTGAAATCCGGCTGCTGTCGGACGCGGAAGTCACGGTCCTGTCCGAACGTAGACGCGTTCCACCTTACGGCCTCATGGGCGGAAGCCCGGGCAAAACCGTCAGAAACGTCATCGCCCGAAACGGCGCACAAACAGAACAACCCGGCAAATTCAACGAAATCCTGTCCAAAGGAGACGTGGTTCGCATCGAAACACCCGGCGGCGGCGGATATGGGGAGGAAGATTGAAGGTGCGGATAACCTATTGATAGGATCGAGGGGAACCTTTTAAAAAAGGTTCCCCTCGAGCTCCCTTCCCAAATTTCTTGGGTTCGTTTTGGCGCCTATCCCCCAAAACGATGCCGGTTTCCATCCCTTCCGCCTCTCTATGACAGAGTCACTCCAGCCCTGATATGGTCGCTCGGGCAAAGGCCGGAGCCCGGAGACCCCCTTCGAAAGGTCCGAGGCAAATAATCTGGCCCCCTGCTGCAACCCCGATGAAATCCAAAGGGTGGCGCGGACAACTGGTTGTCTGCGTTGCGAAGCAACAAGAGGCTGCACCGGGAGTATGGGGCCATGCAATCCCGTACGGCCAATTTCTAGCTCCATCCATTTGCAGAAAATCCGGCGATGTGCTACAAAATCGGCATCCCAAGGAGCCCCTCCATGCCCGCGCTCAAGAAGAAATCCTTAACGGAACTCACCTGGAAGAGTATTGCTCCGCCGTATCTCGATTTCGAGTATTTCGCCGACTGCCGGAAGGTACCGTTCCGTCACCGGGCTCACCTGTTCGATCTGGCCAATGCCTGGTGGCTTGCCGAATGTTCGACCTTGGCCTATGCGGACGATGATTTTGTTATTCAGCAACTGGATCGCACGGATTTAGATGACGTCCGGTTTTTCAAGGGTAAAATCACGCAATGTTTCGTCGCGAATAATTCCCGCTGCGTCATTGTGGCCTTCAGGGGATCCGAGCTCCGCAAACGTCCGGGTGAAAACGATCTCTCCAACGTGTTCGCCGACTGGCTGACCAATTTCAGGTTCGTGCCCGTGGACTGGGGCCAGCGGGGTAAGGTGCACCAGGGATTCAAAGCGGCGCTGGATGAAGTGTGGCAGGAGCTTTCGGGGTATCTGGATACGCTGAAGGACCGACGCCGGACGGTGTGGGTCACGGGCCACAGCATGGGCGCGGCCGTGGCCACTCTCGCCGCGGACCGATACGGAAACGTGAGAGGCCTGTATACCTACGGTTCTCCCCGGGTAGGTGACGCGGACTTTAGAAGCGATTACTTCGTGGACACCTATCGCTTCGTCAACAACAAAGACATTGTGGCCAAGGTGCCTCCCCAAACCCTGTACGTGCACGTTGGAAATCTGAAGTTTATCGACGCCTACGGAGTGCTGCGCGACAACGAACTCCGCTGGGGAAGATGGGCGGACGATCTCGAGGACAAGGTCAGGAATATGTTCAGTTCTCTCGGCCGAATGGAACCGGGATTCTCGGGATTCGTGCCGGACGCGGTGAAAGATCATGCGCCGACCCTATACGCGATTCATATTTGGAACGCCCTGGTTGAGCTTCAGAACCATTGATTCCGATCGTTCCGCGGAGACAGAACCCGCTTGACAAATGGTGAAAAGCGACTATTTTAAAGAAAACGTTTTCAAAGGGGTTCGATATGCCGATATATGAATACGAGTGCACATGTTGCGGAAGAATTACGGAAGCGTGGCAGCGCTTTTCCGAGGATCCGCTCACGTGTTGCGAACATTGCAAGGGCGAGCTGAAGAAATTGATTTCGCAGAGTTCTTTTCACCTGAAGGGAACCGGGTGGTACGCAACGGACTATGCTCGAAAATCTTCTTCGTATTCCCCCCCCGGCCCTACGAAACCATCGGCCGGCAAAGACTCAGGGGAGTCGGCGAACAAGAGCGACAGCGGCTCCAAGAAGACCGACTCGTCCGACTAACGATGCACGATCATACATGACGATGAACTTGACCCGCCGAACGGCGGGTTTTTTGTCTGAACCATCCACTCGATCACAGGGACCCGGTTGTGAATCCATAGCGGGTTACCGGAAGAAGAGGAGTGCGGCTTATGCAGATTCTGGTGCTGTATCACTCGAAAACGAAAAACACGCTGAAACTGGCCGAGGCCATAGCCGGTGGCGTTAAAGAAGTGTCCGGGGTTGAAGCGGTTCTACGGTCCACCGAAGAGGTGACCAAGGAGGACTTCGTGAATTCGGCGGGCGTGATAGCCGGGTCTCCGGTTTATTTTGGGTGCATGGCCGCGGAATTGAAGTCCGTGTTCGACCGCTTTGTGGGTGTTCGAAAAAAGATGGAAAATAAGGTGGGCGCCGCCTTTACGACTTCCGGAGACGTTTCCGGCGGCAAAGAGACCACCATGATAAGTATTTTGCAGGTCATGCTTATCTACGGTATGATCATTGTTGGCGATCCTATGGACGCCACGGGCCATTACGGCGTTTCCTGCGTAGGAAAGCCGGACAGTCCGGCCCTGACGAACGGCGCCAAGTTGGGAGCCAGGGTGGCGGAATTGGCCCAGCGGCTGGCCAAATAGCCTGAGCGCTTGAGTAAGCGTGATTTGCCGGATGGCAAGTCGTGGGAGCCGGTTGATCGGTGTCCGTCACTCGCGCTCATAGGGCAAACGTTGGGCAAATCACGCGAGCCTCAATCACGGAGCTTCAAATCATGTGCGACGGATGTCGGGAAACGGCGGCAGTCGACCGCCAAATCGCGTTTCTCGAGAGCCTGATCCAAAGGCATTCGGAGAAGCAGGCGCCTCAAAACCAGGACCTGTTGCTGCGCGCCCGAGAGACGCTGGATCGTTTGTATCAGGAAAAGCGGATCGAAAACCACCAGTGATCGTGACGGATATTGGTTCAGCATTTACCGGGGACTTTCCATTGTGAACCAGAAAGGAAAGGTGCAGGCGTGTTTTGAGTGCCGGTGGTTTTACGTAACGTGGGACCCCCGGTTCCCCTACGGTTGTCGCAGTTTCAAGATGAAATCCCTCCAACTGCCCTGTATTGCCGTCCGGTCCACCTCGGGCAAGGAGTGCCTCTACTTCAAACCCAAGAAAATAAAACACACTGAAAAATAGGGGCCTATCGAAGGTATTGAATTTGTTGGGTTTCGTTCCTCAACCCAAGCTACTCTCCGACCGTGCCCGCATCAATCCGAAGGGGGTCCGCGTATGTCGCATCGGTCTTGTAGGTTGGGTTAGGGAGCGCAGCGAGCGTAACCCAACGTATTGAATTTGTTGGGTTTATGCCGCACCCTCCCGGAGGTCTGGGCCCCCGTTCGCGGAGTCGAGGGAACGGTTTGCTGAATCCACCCCAAAGGCCGGCTTACCTTTTGGATACGCTCGAATAGCTGACGGTCTCGACCTGCCCCGGTTGCACGCGGACTTCGAATCGGATGGTAAACGCGTCCTTTTTTACCCAGTCCCGGCTGCTCTTCGTTATCTGCCAGTCCCCTTCCAGATTCTCCTCGACAAAAATGGTAACGGCGTCGTTTTTGTGGTTGCTTACACGAATCTCATAGGATTCTTCCAGCACGGTGGGACTTAACCGACTGAAGTTCGTCTGACTTCTCTCCACCACCACGTCGAACGCTTTTCCCACTCGCACACGAACGTCTTCGTCCTTGGGCGTGTGATCCAGCGAATCCTCGCCGATAAACTGCAGGGTCTGGTCCGTGTCCGCTTTGTAAATGCGTAACTTTCCTTTGGGGAGGGGTACCCCGAGGCGGCTCTTCTGATCGTTTCGAAACACCAGCTCCACCTGGGCTTTATCTTTCTGGGTATCCGCCAGCTTTTCCCCCCAGAAACCGCGAGGGGCGCGGTAGAAGTATTCCTTTTTCACCGGCGTTCCGGTGGCGGACAGCAACGTCATCTGTTTGATCTGGCTGTCTTTGATGGTGCTGGGTCTGTCCAAGGTATAGAGATGATACTCGAAAAACGGCGTCTCTTTGAATTCGGGGGCGGCCTTATCCTCGGCCATGGCCATCATGACCCGCCTGGGCGGAGCCTCCGTTTCCTGATGAACGTCACCGGCGATCAGCTTGATCCGGGCGTCCTTGTAGGAGGAACCGGACTCGTTTCGAATGGTCACCCAGCACGTGAGATCCATGGAACGATCTTCCTGGTCGATGACGGCAACATAATCGGCCTTCCAGGAAATACCTCGCGTCAGGTACGAAACCTCGATGGTCTGATGTTTCTCTCCCCGGTTTTCAAGAAGCCATACGAGAGTCGGCTGGGAGTGCAGACCATCCGGCAGGGAGGGCAACACGGGGCGTCCCGGAGGATTCATATCGATTTCTTCCCCAACCTGGTAGACCGTGCCGGATTGAACGGACAAAAGCGTGGCTTCGGTCCTTTGTTCCACTCCGGTTTCCTTGATGCGATCCACAAGGATCACTTTCCTCCCTACGGACTTCTCCAATAGTCGCTGGGGCGTTATCAGGTCGAATTCGTAGTTCTGCTCCAAAACGGAAAGTTGGCCGGGATGCGTCAGCGATTTCAGAAAAACGGACGTGGGATCCATCTTTTCGGCGACGTCCAGAAACTCCATCAGGAAGGGCCCCTGTTTTAATTTGACACGACGTACGTCCTTCACGAGCCCAAGGTCTTCGTTATAGATCGTCAGGGCGATCTGTCGCTGTTCTTCGCTCGTGGAGGCGGGCTCGTCCGGGGATACGGCGAATGCATCCATCGAGATCGGTAATACCGCCAAAACCGCACTCAGGATGACCAGAAATCGTGCAAACATTACGGATCTCCAAAAGTTTTGAAACGTTCCAAGTAAGAGCTGAACTCGAGAGTCCGGCGGCTTCACTGGGGCGTCAAGTCCGCGACACTACTCATTTGAAGGATTGTCGGAGTAGAAGGTTACCAGGTTCCCGCCCTGTTTCTTAGCCGAATACAAAGCATCGTCGGCGCGTTTGATCAAAAGATAGAAGTGATTGTCATGCTCCATTCCGTCATCTTCGAGTTGAGCAAGTCCCAGGCTCAAGGACGTGGCGTTATACTTTCCTTTCAGATATTTCTTCCGAATCCGTTCGGCGACGCCCCTGGCCTGCTCGGCGGCGACCTGAGGCACGAGCACTCCGAATTCATCTCCTCCATATCTGAAGCTGATATCCATATCCTTTCGAATGGAGCAGGAGATTACTTCAGCCAGAAACCGAAGGACATCATCTCCGGCCTGATGTCCGAACCTGTCATTAAAAGGTTTGAACTTGTCTATGTCGATCAAAATCAGAAAAAGAGAAAATTTCTGGCGTAAGGCTCTGGCCACCTCTTCTTTGCCGCGCTCGTCGAAAAACCGTCGATTGTAAAGGTCCGTAAGTGCGTCCCGTACGGTCAAGCGCCGGAGCTCAGCCCTCAAATCCAGCTCCCTGAAGATGCGCAGTATCTTGGCGTGCAGCTCGTTGGCGTCGACGGGCTTGGTAATGAAGTCAGTGGCGCCCACATTGATCACGTCGGTATAACGATATTCCATGTTATACCCCGTCACGGCGATGAGCTCGATGTCGGGATATGATTTCTTAATGTTATCAATAAGATCGAGTCCGCTAATGTCGGGCATCTGGATGTCCGTGATGATGATATCAAATGGCCTCCGGCCTACCAGTTCGAGGGCTTCCCTGCCGTCCGCAGCGGTTTCCGCCTCGTATCCGAAGTGCTCCACGAATTCCTTCATGAGGTTTCGAATCTCTATCTCGTCATCCACGACTAAGACGCGTCTGCAAGTCACTTTCACGACCTCGTTTCTTCCCGGCGAATCTGATATCCCAATTAGTAAATGCTTAACCTTGCTTTGTCAAACCAACTCTGGAGGACAACCCCGGTTGTCGCTGACCTGAGTCCCAAGTGTGTCTGAAGAGTGGCGCGGATGCCGTAAACGTGGTACAAGAGTCCCACTTTCAACTAAACTACTTTGTATGGACTGTATTCAACGAGTATACTATATAGATCGGAGTCAACTGGCCTTCTTCAAATTCGTGCTCGAGGGGCATGAAGGCCTGGCTCTTATAACGACTCTGGATCCGAAAGTCGGGAAGATCGCTGTGTTCGTCCCCCCGGGTCGTGAAGGGGAGTTGGATACCATTCTGGAGGCCTTGGAAGCGGAGGTCCGCCTTCGTCCGGCCGAAGGCGAGGACAAATGCTGAGTGAAGAAGGGGCTGTCAGCCGCGGTTTCGGACCGACGGTGACCGCTTTCCCAGCATTAACACGAGTAGAACCATTCCGGCTAGGAACCCGCCTATGTGAGCAAACCAGGCTACGCCGGTCTGACTCGAGACGGCGCTTACCATCTGCAGCACCAACCATGCTCCCAGCAGCACACCCGCCGGGATCCTGACCAGTCGAACAATGATGAACACAAATACAAGCGTGGTCACCCTGGCGCGGGGATACATCAGAAAATAGGCAAGGCGTCCTCCACATTATTCCCGAAGATCCAGAGATAAAGCATATTTCCAGCCAGATGGAGCAATCCACCGTGAACAAACATGGCGGTGAGTGGTGTGAGGAATCTGGGCGCCGGGCTGTACCTCGTGACCTCCCCAATAGATTGAAAGTGAGTAATTTCGTAGGGAATCACGCCGAACTGCAGAACAAACCTGGTTTCCAGCCCGGGACCTAGTGCCGATTGGTACAGATACACCAATACGTTTAAACCCACCAGACTTATGGTTATGTAAGGCAGCGTTCGAGAAGGGTTTTCATCTTTCAGCCGAATCATACGATAACAGAGGCGGAAAAGAGAAATATAGCCTGCGAATCATGTGGTTTGCCGACACCTTTCACTCTTCATAAGATCCTATCCGGGCGTTGTTGGCAAGCTTTATTTTGGCGACGTCCGTTTTTATTCAGTTTGAAAAGCAACTTCGAACTTGATAAGATGCTCGTAAATTGAGAGATTTTCTATGCTGTCGCGTAAGATTCCCATCGCTAAGAGCGCGGTCCCGTCCTGTGTGCCGGTAAGTGTAACCCATTTGGTGTAATCGCACCGTTGCCGTTCTCTCCAGACAGGTTAAATAGTGACTAAACGGTTTCACATAACTACCTTCGGTTGCCAGATGAATGAGTACGACTCGTCGAAAGTCGCCAACATTCTGGCGCCGGTGGGCTACATCCGGACGGACGAGATCAGGGAAGCGGACCTGATCCTGATCAACACGTGCAGTGTCAGAGAAAAAGCCGAGCAGAAGGTTTACAGCCTCTTGGGCCGATTGAAACGATTCAAGCAACGAAAGCCTTCCACCCTCATAGGAGTGGGAGGATGCGTCGCTCAACAGAAAGGTGAAAGTCTTCTTGATCGGGTGGGACACTTGGACTTTGTGTTCGGGACGCACGCTTTTTTTGACTTGCCCCAAATTTTGGCCGAATTGTCGAACGGCACGAAGCGGTTATGTTATACTGATCTCCACTACAGGTTCGAAGAGAACCCAGCTGCGCAGCCTGGCTCCGCCTGCGAGACGGGAGTCAAAGGATTGATCACCATCATGCGGGGGTGCGACAACTTCTGCACATTCTGCGTGGTTCCGTACGTTCGGGGTCGGGAGGTGAGCCGGTCGGCGGAAAGCATTTTGAACGAAGCAACGGGTTTGCTGCGGGCCGGGGTCAAGGAGATTACCCTGTTGGGACAAAACGTCAATTCCTACCTGTCCCCGGACGAGCAGTTGGGGTTTTCGGAGTTGCTCGAACGGATGAACGAGTTGGACGGGCTTCAAAGGATCCGGTTTACCACCTCTCATCCAAAGGATTTGTCGCCGGCCTTGGTTTCCGCATTCGGAAGATTGTCGAAGCTCTGCCCGCATATACATCTGCCGCTGCAAAGCGGCTCCAACCGAATCTTAAAACGAATGAATCGGCGTTACACGCGCGAAGACTATCTGACCAAGATCGAGGATCTTCGAAAGGTTTGCCCTGATATCAGTATTACTACGGATCTTATCGTTGGTTTCCCAGGAGAATCGGAGGAGGATTTCCAGGAGACGCTGGATATGCTCCAAATGGTGAAGTTCGATGGCGCCTTTTCATTCAAGTATTCCGACCGCGTACCGGCCAAGGCCGTACGATTTGAGGACAAAATCTCCGAAGAAACAAAAAGCCGACGACTTCGTTCGCTTCAGGCGATCCAGAAAAAGATCACCATGGAACGCAATATGAGGTTCGAACGAAGGATCGAGTGGGTGCTGGTCGAGAGCCGCAATAAAAGAAATCCGCTTCAACTGACGGGCAGGATCGCCGGGAATCAGATCGTCAACTTTGAAGGATCCGAGGATCTCATAGGCCAAATCGTCCCAATCCGGATTGAAGAAGGGCTTCTGCACTCGCTTCGAGGGAGACCCGCATTATTCACCTGCCAAGGAGGGGCGCCATGACAGTAAGAATGAACATCAGCGGACTGACCGTTGACCCGATGACCAACAGTCCGATCCTCATTCTGAAGGAGAAGGACGGGGATAAGGTAATCCCCATCTGGATCGGCCTACTCGAAGCTACGGCCATTGCCAGCGAACTGGAAAAGGTGCGTTTTTCAAGGCCCATGACCCATGACCTGTATAAGAACACCACGGAACTGCTGGGTGCGAAAGTGTCGCGTATAGAGATATGCGACTTGAAAGACAACACCTACTATGCATTGATCCATTTTGAATTTCAGGATAAGACCCTGCAGATTGACGCGCGCCCATCGGATGCCATTGCCATTGCCCTGCGGGCCGAAGCGCCTATTTTTGTGAACGAGATCGTGTTCCAGAAATCGAAAAACATGGAACCTCATTATAAGGAATCCGTAAGCGGCGAAGAGGGCAAGAAATGGACCGAGATCCTCGAGGGGCTCGATCCCGATGATTTCGGAAAATACAAAATGTAATTCCTTCTCTCCCGGACGACGGTTTCACGCCCGGGATTCATACATCGGACGGCGTTGCGCTTGTTCTTCACGGAAGACATGGTGGGCCCCCTTAGAAAGGATCTTCCCCGACCAAAATGATAGATCTTCATACCCATTCCCTCTTTAGCGACGGTGAGTTGCTTCCTTCTGAACTGATTCGGCGTATCGACGCCATGAACTACGAGTACCTGGCCATCACCGATCACGGCGACGATTCGAATCTGGACTGGATTATACCGCGAGTGGTCAAGGTGACGCAGCGGGTCAATCGATATGCCGCCGTACAAACCATCCCCGGTGTTGAATTGACTCACGTCCCGCCTCCACTGATTTCCGAGTTGGCCGGAGAGGCGTACAAGTTGGGGGCTAAACTGGTGTTGGTCCATGGCGAGACCATCGTTGAGCCTGTGGCCGAGGGAACCAATCTTGCCGCCATTCAGGCGAAAGTGGATATCCTGGCTCACCCGGGACTGATTACCGAAGAGGAAGCCCGAATGGCTGCTGCGAACGGAGTCTGTCTGGAGATCAGCGCCCGAAAGGGACATAGCCTGGGAAATGGGAGGGTGGCGCGGATGGCGAAAAAAGCCGGCGCCAGGCTGGTTCTCAATACGGACGCCCATGCTCCCGGAGACCTGATTGGAAGCCATTTTGCCCGGCAAGTGGTGCTCGGAGCAGGCTTGACCGAGGCGGATTTCGAGGAAATGCTCTCCAATTCCAGGTCCTTGGCTCGAACAGCATTGGGCGTGTGATCCTCCGATCAAGTCGTCCTTTTCGGCGTAGTAACGGTGCTTCGACATATGCACATCCGAGCCGGTACGGCGGGATGCCGGTTAAGCAAGACCCCTCTGCGGACCGAAAGAGCTCCAGTCATCTGTTCGTTGTAACCCATCCTGGAAAGGAACCGTTTGCGAATCACCGGGGGCACGTTCAGGGGAAGGAAGATAACAGTCCCCAAAGGACTTGCTATCCGACCTACAGCCGATCTCGTCCGGGAAGCCATCTTCAACATCATCGGCCACGACCTGAGCGGTTGTTTTTTTCTGGATCTTTTCGCAGGAACCGGCGTACTCTCGCTTGAAGCATTAAGCCGTGGGTGCGAGGCGGCCGTTGTGGTGGACTTCAGCCCGAGAGCCCTGGAGTCCATTCGAAGGAATGCGGCCTCGTTGGATCTGACGGACCGGGTGCGGATCATACGGCACGACCTGCGCAAGGGATTGGGTCCGTTGGCAGGATTGGGCATGACATTCCAATTGGTTTTTATCGATCCCCCTTACGATAGCGGTCTCCTGGTTCCGACCCTCGAACGGCTCGATGCATCCGTGCTCCTGCAGCCGTCTTGTCTCGTAATCGCCGAGCATGCCGCGAAATCGGAGGCTATGCCGGCGTTTCGGAGACTCACGCAATGGACGCAGCGTAGTTACGGACAGAGCCGTATTACCATGTTCCAATACCGGCATGCGGAAGACTATCCGGGCGCAGACAAAGGACCCTTTTCACAATGACGCGCCAAACAGGCCTTTTGGGGATTAAAGGACCCAAACCGGCAATCATGTTAGATTGTTAAGATGATTTTTCGGCTTTTGGCGGCAGGTTTCAGCTGGTGAGCCTCTGTACTTCCGCATGTGCGGATCCAGAAACGGACACACCGAGACCTCGTGTTTGTGTTAAAGGCGCGTAGGTTTTCCTGACTACCAGAAAAAGCTTGACAAATTCATTACTTGTAGGGCATAGGAGCTATAGAAGGCTTTTTCAGACTCACGAAAGGAGAAGGGGTCCATGGCGTTAACCAAAGACAAAATTATCAACAACGTCTATGAGCAAGCCGGATTGAGCAAAAGCCAAGCGAGGCGGGTCGTCGAAAAGCTTCTCGAACTGGTCAAGTCTACTTTGGAAGAGGGCGACAATCTCCTTATTAGCGGGTTTGGAAAGTTCATGGTGAAAGACAAAAAAGCGCGCCGGGGACGAAACCCGCAGACCAAAGCAGACCTGCAACTACGCGCGCGCAAAGTGGTCGTATTCAAGACATCCGGAGTGCTTCGCAGAAGGATGAATCCGGATTTGGAAAGATAGGCCGCTTCAATCGGAGACAATAAACGAGTCTTCAAATCCAACTTGCTTCAATTGTCTGGCCTTTTCTTTAGCGCCGGTCAGGGTTCCGGCCTTAGCCACCCGTACCTGGTAAAAGAGTTGGTCTCCGCGATCGTATTCAACGATATGTGCGTCGCCATATGAATCCTTGAGTTTTGAAACCAATTGCTCCGCATTCTTTCTCACGGTGAAAGAGCCCACCTGGATGAAGAAGGTGCCGATACCATAGTCGGCCGCGGGCTCGTATATAGTTGTCGTCATGCCACCTTTCGTGACCGTCTTTTCTTTGCCCAAAGCCAAAACCTGAACACGCGCCGTGCCCGGTCCCACGACGCCGATCTCCTTGGCTGCTCTGAAAGAAAGATCGATCACGCGTCCTTTCACAAAAGGACCTCGATCATTGATCCTCACTTTAGCTTCTTTTCCACTCTCGAGATTTCGCACCAACACTACGGTATCGAAAGGCAGTATCGTATGGGCGGCGGTCATGGAAAACATGTTGTAATCTTCGCCGTTGGAGGTCCTCCGTCCGTGAAAATCGCTGCCATACCAGGAAGCGACGCCGATTTGCGAAAAACCGTCGGCGGTCTTCAAGGGACTGTAGCTCTGTCCGAAGACCTCGTAGGAGCCCTCGGGCACTTTGCCTTCCGGACGGACGGGGGGCTTCTTGGCGCTCAGCCACGCGCACGCCGAAAAAGACATGACCAGACACAGTACCAGAAGCTTTGACCATAACCGTAGAAATGTGAGCGCGCGTTCATTCATGTTTCGATTCCTTTTCTTTTACATGAATTATGGAACGATGGCGGGTGGAAATTCAAGGACAAACTGCCCGGAGCAGCCGTTATGCCCTTGAATCGGATGCCGTTCTGCTGCGGCGCCGACGGTGGAATCGTCTGTAATCTCGTTTTTCGTTGACAATGATCTTTGTTTTCAATAACTATGATGTAACTATATTATAATTATGATGTAACTTTCAGAGGCGTTGGAGGATGCGATTTATGAAACTGAAAGGCAAGACCGCCGTTGTCACGGGCGCCAGTCGTGGTGTTGGCCGGGCCGTGGCTATTGCCTATGCGCGAGAAGGAGCACGGGTTGTCGTCAACTACTCGAGCAACCAGGCCGCTGCCGAGGCTACGGTCAAAGAAATCGAGGCCCTTGGGAGTCAGGCGATATTGCACATGGCGGACGTGTCCGACAGAGCGGAGGCCAACAGCCTCATCTCCGCCGCCAAGGAGCGCTTCGGAAGCGTCGACATCCTGGTGAATAATGCCGGCATAACCCGCCCGAACCTGTTGATCAAAATGAGTGAAGAGGAATGGGATCGGGTTTTGGACGTGCATCTGAAAGGCGCTTTCTTCTGCACGCAGGCGGCCGCGTTGTTCATGAAAGAGCAGAATTCGGGCAAAATCATCAACGTGACCTCCGTGGCGGGAATCGTGGGCACCGTGGGCCAAGTGAACTACAGCGCCGCCAAAGGCGGAATCATCGCTTTCACCAAGAGCGTAGCCCGAGAACTGGCGCGGTTCAATGTGTGCGCAAATACGATTTCGCTGGGCATCGTTGCCACCGATATGACGGAAAAGATCCGCACCGACGAGAAACTCCGTGATATTTATATGAACCGGATACTGCTCAGGCGCTTCGCGGAACCCGATGATATTACGCCCGCGTTCGTATTCCTGGCCTCGGACGACGCCAATTACATCACCGGCCAGCTAGTTTGCGTTGACGGCGGATATGGAATGATCTGATTCGCCCGATGAAACGCCGTGCCCTGAAAAGTGGGGCCGCGGATTAGGAAGGCGCTGCCTCCCGGAAAAGCATCAGGCGCAGGCAAAGGGACGCGCCGGATACACCCATTTTCGATTAAACCAGGTAAGACTGCGCAGCGCCGTACGGTATGGACAGATAGAATTCAAGTCAGAGAGGAGGCAACGAATGGCAGGCATTCCACAGACGATCCAGACGTGGCAGATGGTGCGGCCATGGGCTAAGGATAAGGAAACGGGGCAGAAAATCCCCGGTCTTATTGAGCTGAAGAAGATTCCGGTTCCCGAGCTTAAGGAGGGTGAAGTTCTAGTTGAAGTCGCCGGTTGTGGGGTGTGCCACACTGACCTGGGATACTTCTATGACGGAGTACCTACGGTCAACAAACCTCCCTTGAGTCTGGGACACGAAGTCAGCGGGACGGTGATTGCCGGAAAATCCGACATGATCGGAAAGAATGTTCTCATACCCGCGGTCATGCCCTGCGGCCGCTGTGAAATCTGCGACAGGCATCGTGGCAATCGTTGCCTCAAACAGAGAATGCTGGGCAATTCCCACGACATATACGGCGGTTTCTCGTCCCACGTCCCCGTGCCTTCCGACGGACTTTGCGTTATCGAAGACACCCGGGGACTCCCATTGTCCCATTATGCCGTTATAGCGGACGCCGCCACCACTCCGTACCAGGCCGCGAAACGCGCCGACGTGACCAATGGCGACGTGGCTGTCGTTATCGGCGCCGGAGGAGGTATCGGCGTCTACATGGTGCAGATCGTAAAAGCCTTGGGAGCCAAGACCGTTATAGGCCTGGAGCGGGACGAAGAAAAACTGACACGGAGCCTCAAGTACGGTGCGGACCTCGCCATTCACACGGCGGACAAGGACGTCCAAGCCATTCGAAACGAATTCAAGGATGTATGTAAGGCGAACGGCGTGCAAGCCGGGTACGGCCTGAAAATATTCGAATGCAGCGGCACGCAAATCGGTCAGCAAATGGGACTGGCTCTCCTGACCTTTGTGAGCAAGCTCGTCATTATCGGTTTCGGTCTGCATTCGAGCGAATATATGTTCAGCCGCCTAATGGCCTTCGATGCGGAAATCATAGGCACTTGGGCGTGCTTGCCCGAATATTATCCCAAGGTGCTGGAACTGGTGCAATCGGGCAAAGTCCAGATCGAGCCTTTCCTTGAAACCCGCCCCATGAGCAAGATCGTGCAGGTTTTGGAAGATCAGCACGCCGGCAAATTCACTCGAAGGATCGTTTTGGAGCCCGACTTTTAAGCCTTGTCATAGACAGGAGGGAACTACAATGAGTTTGGATTGGATCGGAAAAGACGATCAGCTCAAAGACCATAGTCTGATGGGAGGCGAGTATTGGGGAACGGAAGCCCCCTGTACGGTCTACGAAAAGAAACCCGTATTAGATCCCAAGGGAAAGGAAATTGAAGGTCTGTACACCGCATGGGTGCGTCTGAACAACCCTGCCCAATATAATTCGTATACCACGGGAATGGTAAAAGGCGTTATTGCAGGATTCTCCTCCGCCTCTTTGGATCGCAGCGTGGTGGCGGTGGTGTTTACCGGGACGGGGGACAAAGCCTTTTGTACCGGCGGGAACACCAAAGAATATGCCGAATACTACAGCAAACGCCCGAACGAATATGGCGAATACATGGACCTGTTCAACGGCATGGTGGACGCCATACTGAATTGCAAGAAACCCACCATTTGCAGGGTCAACGGCATGAGGGTCGCCGGCGGCCAGGAAATCGGGATGGCCTGTGATCTGACCATTTCGTCCGACCTCGCGATCTTCGGACAGGCCGGCCCGCGTCACGGGTCCGCTCCCGATGGTGGCTCGTCGGATTTTCTGCCCTGGATGCTCTCCATTGAAGACGCTATGTGGAACTGCATTTCGTGCGAACTCTGGTCCGCCTATAAGATGAAGCTCAAGGGGCTGATTTCCAAGTCGACGCCCGTACTCAGAAAAGCCGGTCAGCTTTACCGCAACCCGCAGGTAATCACCGACACGTTTGTCGAGGACGGGGAGATTGTCTATGGAGAGTCTAAAGTAGGCGATGAACTGAAAGAGGGGAGAGAGTTCATCAAGACATGCGAAATTGACTTCTCCTTGCTGGATAAGGAAGTGGACAACATCATTTGGTCCTTTACAAACCTGTTTCCCGGATGCCTGATCAAGTCCATAGACAGCGTCAGGGCCAAAAAGAAATTCTTCTGGGATCAGATGAAGTTGCCCAATCGCCATTGGTTGGCCGCCAACATGATGGGGGAAGCCTTCCTGGGCTTCAACGCGTTTAACACCAAGAAGATCACGGGTCGGGACACCATTGATTTCGTAAGGCTGCGTCAAAAGATCGCAAACGGGGATCTATTCGACGATAACTTCTTCGAAGAGGTTTTGGGAAAACGACAGAGATAATGTCATGACCCCGGTTTCGATTCGGGACGCGTTTCAGTACTCCCAACGACGATGGGCCGTTCGCTCTCCGAGCTTTTTACAAGCGAAGGATCGTGTCGGCACGGAGCGCCTGCGCGGTGGCGGCCTCACGCAAGAGGCCATGCGGTAACCATGGGCGCTTGATCGCTCGAGGGATTCCGAACGGAGTGCAAAGACCGGTATCGGGGACCCTTGTCGGAGTTTTCCGATTCGGCCTGGTTTTTGCTTGGCGACCGGGCCGGATCGTTCCAGATCATTTCGCGAGGTTGTCACGGCCGTCTGCAGGATCCCGGGGCCGGACCGTAGCCTCAAAACCATCCCGTGTAAGGAGACCATTATGAGTTACCGGCATATTCTGACCGCTTCCAGCTACGGCGTAGCCACGATTATCCTAAATCGTCCTCCGCTCAACGTTTTGAATATCGAGATGATGAATGAAGTGAACCGGGAGCTGGAAAGGCTGAAGAGTGAACCTCCGAAGCTGCTGGTGTTCAGAGCCGAAGGGAAGGCCTTTTCCGCCGGGGTCGATGTGGGCGAGCACGTGGGTGACCTGATGCCTAAAATGATCGATGCATTTCATGGCATGTTCCGACGTATGGACGAACTCGGCGTTCCAAGCATAGCGGCCGTGCAGGGAGCCGCACTGGGTGGCGGGTGCGAATTGGCCGTCTACTGCGATATGGTCATTGCTTCAGAGAAGGCCAAATTCGGCCAACCCGAGATCAAAGTCGGAGTCTTCCCACCCATCGCCGCGCTGATCCTGCCCCGCATTATCGGCAGGAAAAAAGCCATGGAATTCATTTTGAGCGGCGATACCTGGTCCGCGGAAGCGGCCGAACGCGCGGGGATGATCAACCAAGTTGCGCCGGCGGACGAGTTCGAGTCCGCCGTGGAGTCCTTTATCGGAAGGTTCATCGGAAACAGCTCCGTTGTGATGAAACTCGCTCGCGAAAGCGCCTTGTGTGGACTCCTGGATGACCCCGGGACAGGGCTTGATCGCATAGAAGAGCTGTACATGGACAAACTCATGAAGACGCATGATGCCGCCGAAGGACTGGAAGCCTTTTTGAACAAACGCCCTCCGGCATGGAAAGATCGATAATATATAGACCACGCTGAAAAGATACCAATCGGCGGTGCTTGTCCGTGCACGCCCCCTTGCCCTTTCCCCCCTCGGCGAGGGGGCGGCGATGTCATCAGGCAGGGGCGAATCGTCATTCGCCCCTCCTCCCCCCTCCACTCCGTATCCAAAGGCAAATCAGGGGAATTTCGCTGCAGCCTCTTCACTTTATTGCTTTATTTTTGAAAACCATATGTGTAATAAAGGTGCGTCTCGGGAGAACGCAACCATTCATGAAATATCGCCACCTGATCTACCTGGCCCTCTTTTTTGGAGCTCTTTTCATCTTTCTCTGCTGGCTACTGGAAGCCTCACCGCGCAATATCGGGGAAAGGCTCGTCCAACTGAAAGAGATGATGGAAACCCGGCCGGATATTCTGTTATACGTGACAGTGGTGTATGCTGTCTGCCTCTCCATTCCCTACGTTCCGGGCGGGATAGGTCTGTTGCTGGTCATCTTCGCGGGATTTACAGGCGTGCTCTACTTCATGGCGGGAACATTCGTTTCCATGGGAGTGAATTTTCTGGTCGGACGCCGGTATCCCATCGTGATGAAGATTTTCAAGAAGCTGCTCGAAAAACGGCTGGCCAAGAAAGACTGGTGGCCCAAGGGAGAGTCCGTCAGCATTTTCCACATCATACAGCATTACCTGGAAGAAGACCGCTTCGGAACTAAAATCAATCGTCTAATATTCAAGTTGCCCTTCAAGATTCGACTTTCGGAAAAGACGATCATTTTTCTGCTGCTCATTTTGCCGATCAATGTAGTCGTCGGCGGCGGCGGGGGAGCAGCTCTGGTCTGCGGCGAAGAATCGTCGCTGCCGCTGTTGGAGTTCATGAAGGTGGTTTTTTGGGCCCATTTGTTGTACGTTTGTATTCCGTTCGCCATTTACTTCTTTGTTCCTTAGAACGATAGGCAAGGAGGTTTCAAATGAAATGCCTGGCCATACTCGGCAGTCCTCGGAAGGGAGCCAATAGTTCCATTATTGCCCAAACAATGCTCGATACGGCTTCAAAGCTCGGAGCAATAACGGAAACATTCGTTTTGAAGGATATGGATTACAGCGGGTGCATTGCCTGCAACAGCTGCAAGACAAAGACCGTCTCCTGCGTCCTGGAAGACGATCTGACCCAGGTGCTGGAATCCATCAAAAGCGCCGACATCATGATTCTGGCGACTCCCAACTATTTTGGCGAGGTTTCCGGTCAATTCAAGTGCTTCTTTGACCGTACCTATTCGTTCCTCAATCCCGACTATACGGGACGGCTCGATCCCGGCAAAAAGTCGGTGTTTATACTCACCCAGGGCAACCCGGACCCGAAGGCCTACCCCTCCATATATCCCAGGCACGAGCGGTGGTTGAAGGTGTACGGTTTCGGAGAAAACGAACTTGTCGTGGCCGCGGGAGTGCAAAAGCCCGGTCAGGTGGAAGGGAAGCAGGACTTACTGAGGCAGACGGAAGCACTGATCCGCAGGTGGATGGTATCCTAACAAGGATCCGATGGGTTTCCGGCGCCCGGCGAAGCGCCGCCGGCGCGGTTCAGGCGCGTGTTGGACGCTTACCGGAAGGCTGAGAGCGGATTTGTTAACCCCCCGCCCTGGAAACCGAACACATGTGTCCTGCTGCGAAACATCGGATTACCAGCGGAGGCTGATGAATGCTTCAGACGGTATGCCGATCAAAACCGCTCCAACAAACGAGTGTTCGTGTCGGTACAGGATTTCGTGGGAGTGTTATTTGAGCTAAGGCAGCTTGCCGGGAAGCCGTAAAGAGTGAACTCCATCTAATCTTCCGGTCCTCTTTCTCAATCTGCGAATCCGGCGGGCCGTTGCCGGCCGCGACGAGATCCTTTCCGACTTCCGCAATCATCTTAGGCTGTTTCAGGTATGATCGCGTCATGTCAAAAGCCATATTGATCGTCGAGGACAACCGGGACCTTTGCGGGCTGCTGGACATTCATCTTCGTGATATGAATTTTCAGGTCGATTTGGCCTATGATGGTCTTGCGGGCCTATCCAAGGCATTAACCCGCACATATGATCTAATTATTCTCGATCTGATGCTCCCGGGGCTGGATGGTTTGGAACTATGCAAACGATTGCGGCGCGAGAAATCGTACACTCCCATCCTCATGCTCACCGCAAAGTCTTCTGAAGTAGATCGAGTGGTAGGACTCGAAATCGGAGCAGACGATTACGTAACCAAGCCGTTCAGTGTTCCGGAACTGCTCGCAAGGGTCAAAGCTATTTTGAGACGGGTCGAAGAATTGAAACAATCCGGGACATCGGATGTTCAGACGGAGTTACGAGTCGGCGACCTTACGCTCGATGTTGAAAAGAGAACGGCCCTCCTGAAAGAAAAGCCCATCGATCTTACGGCAAAGGAATTCGACCTATTGCTCCATTTTGTTCGAACGGTGCGGGGGGTCGGCTACAAGTTCGCCGACATCGAAGCATCCGATGTTTAAGACATTATATTCTAAACTCGCCATCGTGCTGCTCCTCCTGTTCGGCTTAATCGGCCTGTCGGTTCTCATCGTAACGCAGTACTCCACGGAGATGTATCAGCAGGAGGTGAATCAGAAGCTGAATCGCGATCTGGCAAGGCAGATCGCCGAAAATACGGATCTGATCAAGGACGGCCGCATCAATGGGGACGCCTTGAAAGAGATCTTCCACATGCTGATGCTGGTCAATCCCAGCATCGAGCTGTATCTCCTCGATCCCGACGGAAACGTTTTGGCGTTTTCGGCCCCTTCCGGCAGAGTCAAGCGCCGGGTTGTCGATATTCAGCCGATAATGCAATGGATACATGGTAGGACAAGAGCGCCTCTGTTAGGCGACGACCCGCGCAGCCTGAAAGGGAAAAAAGCCTTCAGCGCGGCGCGCGTTACGAAGAACGACCAACTTCTCGGATACTTATACGTTATTCTGAGTGGAGAGGGTTACGACAGCGTCGTAGAGAAACTGAAAGGAAGCTACATACTCAAATTGACGGCCTGGTGGATCCTCGCCAGTCTGTTGTTTACCTTTGCAGCAGGCCTGTTGTTTTTTGGATTGTTGACCCGAAGACTCAGGCGTTTGGCGGCCGCGATGGATTCCTACGGCGAGGGACCTGCGGAAGATCATACCACAGCGGTTCCCATGCAAGGTAAACGGAGCGGTGATGAAATCGACCGACTGGATGCGGATTTCAGACGGATGGTGGCCCGGATCGAGTACCAAATCGGAAAGATCACCCGATTGGACGCAAAGCGAAGAGAGCTGATCGCCAATGTTTCCCACGATCTTCGAACTCCCCTCGCAAACCTGCAGGGGTATATCGAGACTCTGTTGCTCAAGGATCAGCAGCTCGATCCAAAAGAGCGCAAGCGATATCTCGAAATCGCAAATAAGCATTGCCACTGGCTGAGCACATTGGTCAAGGAGCTTTTCGAACTCGCGAAGCTAGAAGCCGACGAAGCCGTCATGCACCGGGAACCTTTCAATATTATGGAACTCGCGCATGACGTCATTCAGAAATTCGATCTGACCGCCAAGGAAAAGCAGATTCGATTGCAGGTGGAGATCGAACAAGATCTCCCTGTCGTCGACGCCGATATTGCGCTTATCGAACGTGTGTTGGAAAACCTTTTGGAGAACGCCATTCGGTGCACCCCGGAAAAGGGGCTGATTCAACTCATGCTGACCCGAGAGCAAGACAAAGTCGCCATCAGGGTTCAGGACTCGGGCTACGGAATTTCCGAAGAAGATTTACCCCACATCTTTGACCGGTTCCATCATCGAAGTCATTGTGCCGACGTCAAAGAGGGAAGGGTCGGCCTTGGGCTGGCCATAACCAAACGCATCGTGGAACTTCACGGAGGATCCATCTCCGTGGAAAGCACCACCGGCCGGGGAACCACCTTCCGTTTTCAACTCCCCCTCCACCAGGCCACCTGAGCCGAGCCCTTCTACTCCTTCTGTTACAGCAAGTGAGCTAACGGGGGAGCCGGAGGTACTCCGGACACGAGCGTTTCCGCCCGGGAAACACCCCAGCTTCCCGTGCGAACATAGATATCCAGAGAGTGAAAAAGCAATTCCAGATTATCTTTCACCAGCTGCACGTCCTCTTCCGGCTGCGCCACGTGCTTCAGAGCCTCCTCCGCCAGTCCGTCCACCGATTCTTTGCCCTCTCCGAGGCCCAGGAGACGTTCCCTTGGGATTCCGCTGAAGGTTTGGACCGTCTGAAGCATTTGGTCCATCTGTTTCGGAGTTATGCGGAGATACTCGTCACGAAACACCCGACCTGTTTCCAGCAGCTTCTTTACGTCTATGCCGGTTTTGACCCCCATACTCTCGAGCATCACGACCACGTCTTCGGTACCGACCAGACCGCTGAGAAGGTGTTCCTTATGATAGTACTTGCCGGTTCCCCGGATCAGGGATCCGTCGACCAGATTCGCGGGCTGCCCGCCAATGCCGCTCAATGTGGACTCGAATCGATAGATCCCCGCCATCAGGGCGGCGAGCACATTCGAGAGCCCCATGCCGCGGCTCGTGTGAAAATGCGCCAGGTGATACTTGGGATCCGCCCACTTTCCCATGAGCGCGGGATCCAAGATCATGGTGAAGTACTCGTAGACCCTCTGAGGATCTCCGGAACCGTCGTGATCCGCCTGTTCGATGTAGGACGCCCCTAGATCGAGATAGATCTTCGAAAACTCGACGCCCGTCCGGAGGTCGGTCACCCGGCTTCCCTCGATGGGACTGCCCCAGATAGTGCTCACCGTTCCGCACATTCCTATGCCCTGTTCGGCGGCCATCTTGGTGCATCTTTCGGTCATCTTCCAATAATCATCCAGAGCCATCCCGGAGTTCGTCTGGTGATGGGCCGGATCCGTGGACACCATCTGGAGAAGGTAATCCACACCCACGCCGTGCTTGGCCTTGAAGTCCAGGGCCCTCACCACGGCCTTCTCATTAATGGTCACCGCGGTAACCCAAACGTCGCCTCCATTGGCCCGAAGCATGGGACCGATTTTCTCGCTGTTGAACATGCCCAGCAACAGGTCTTCGGCATCCTTGAACTGGGGCAGGAACTTGGGATGTCCGAAATTGGTAACCTCGATGTGTTTGAGTCCGGCCGACACGAGCATTTCCGTCAGACGTACTTTTTCCTCGACGGAAAAATAGTGTTCAAGAGATTGAAAGCCATCGCGAACCGTAATGTCCCCGATCTCGACGGATTTGGGGAGCTGTAATCGTTTACCTGGCATTCTCCTACTCCTTTTGGTTTGCCGAAAGTCGTCCCGCAGCAGCGAACGACTTCCGACTCGCCCCTCCGAAACGCTCTTCGAAGCGGGGTTTGAGTCAACGAATCCGAGGAGGCCTTTTCGACAGCGTTTCCCGCGGCGCCCGGAACAACCTCGGCCGCTGAATCCCTCAGCCGCGTATAGAGCGGGGAAGCAGCATCTGGTGGTGCGGACACACGCTGAGAGGATTCTGGTACGCACTTCTGACAAAACCCACTGCGTAATCCCTCATCCCGGCGAGGGGAACGATCTCGTCGACGAATCCTCGCTGGGCGCAGTACACGGGTCGAGACTGATCATAGTACTGCTGAGCCAATGCGTTCATTTTATCTATGACCGGCTTCAGATCCTTTCCAGCGTCCTTTTCCTTGACAAGCCGGCGGGCAAATGCGGCCACCGAAGCGGTCTCGCCGTGCATTACGTAGATTTCGGTGGTGGGCGCGCCCAGTGTAAAGGCGTTGTTCCGAGTAGCCTGCGGGCCTCCCATGATGTAGTGGGCTGCTGCCGTACCTTTGCGGAGAACGACACACATCATGGGAACCAGCGAATGTTCGATGGAATAGATGAGAGACTGTCCCAGCCCCAAAAGTTCGGCTTTCTCGGCAATATCGCCGACATCGATGCCCGATGTGTCCTGGAGCCAGATCATGGGGATTCGATCGCGACCGCAGAGAGTGACCAGTTCGTTCATCTTGATCAGTCCCTGTCGGTAAAGCTTGCCGCCTACGCCGGGATAGGGTGCATACTCGGGATAGCCCTTGGGCAGGAAGCCCTGCCGGTTGGCAATCACGCCCACCGGAAAACCATCCATTTTAGCCAACCCGCAGTACACTTCGGGACCAAAGTCGGGTCGATATTCCATGTGGTCGCTGTTGTCCAGGAAGCGCGCCAGAACCTGCTCGATGGAATAGGTCATCTTCTGGTTGAACGCCACCACATAATCGAGTTCCCCGGGCGCGTATTTGGGAGACCGCGGCTCGTCAACACGGAAATATTCGGCATCGTACTGCGGCATGCCTTGCATGCATTGCTTGATGGCGTTCAGTACGCCTTCTTCCGTGTCAAATTTCTTTCTGAAAAACCCCGTATGATCGTAATGGATTTTGACTCCTCCCGGAGGTTCCTCCTTGAAGGCGCGTGTGGCTTGGATGATCTGCTCCGCCCCCTCGAGGTCGAAGGACCCTTTCGGGCTCATTCCACTTACGATCCCGCCTCCTCCCACGGCCATGTTGGCTTTCTCATGGGCGAAAATAATGGACGGACTGATGCCGTGGTACCCGCCGCCGGCCGGATTGGTTCCAAAAATGCCGCAGATGACCGGAATTCCTTTCTGAATCAGTTCATCGTGGCGGAAAAAGGTGCGGCCTCCGGATCGTCTTCCGGCATAGACCTCCTCCTGCTCCGTCAGTTTGACGCCTGAACAGTTCAAAACCCACACCAGAGGGATGTGCAGTTGTTCGGCCATGTCTTGCGCCCGAAAAATGTTTTCCATTTGGCCGGGAACCCAGGCGCCCGCCAGCACTTTGTTGTCGGAAGCAATGATGGAAGCATAACGTCCTGAAATCCGTCCCAGACCGTTGATGACGCCGGTGCTGCCCTCCTGGTTGAATTCGGGATCGTAGAGTGAGTTCATAGGCAGCCAGGTGCCGGGATCCACCAGTTGCTCGAGGCGTTCGAACGCCGTTTGTTCGCCGCGCTGCCTGATCTTTTCGGCGGGGAGACCCGCATTCCGGACCTTCTCAATGGCTTCGTTTACCTGGGCCTCGACCTCCTTGATCCGGGCCGCGTTCGCTTCCATTTTCCGGATTTCTTTTTCTTTGAGGGGCTTGCCTATAGGCGCCATATTCTGAAAATACTGCCGCATGAATCATACCTCCCTGAAGTCCGCCACTTTTTGTTCCAACGTGGCTACTATGCCTGAAAGAAGACGAGGATCTCTATATAAGGCCGCGTCAGCGAGCATCTCTTTCTCGACGAACGCATCTTCTTCGAAAGCAGCCTGGTCCACTGCGCTCATCAACTCCTCCATCGCCTCGATGGATTGGGGAGCGAGCGGGCGACCGAGTGTCTCCAATTGAGACGCAGCCTCTTTGAGCGTTTTACCCCACGAGTTGGAATACTGGAGGGGGTCCTTGCGCCGGTTCACTTCCTTCCTTATGTCGGCATCCGATGCCAGGATCTTGCGTTGTCCGGGAGCCGGCAAAGGAATATGCTCGCCGGAAATAACGGCCAACTCGAAAGCCCGGGGCAGCAACTTCCCGCCTGTGGAATCGTCGTTGGCCTGGAGCGCTTCCATGTAGTCCTGCTTGTCTCTTGCGCGGTCGCCCGTGTTCTTCATACGCGGCAGGGGATCCGATACGTCCACGACTTCGTTATAGATACCAATGGCCAGTAGGTCCCGGGAGGATGTTTCTCGCGCCGTGAGCGCCATGGCTTCGGCATTACCCGTTCCGGCCTTCGTTATGACGCGACCCATGCCCGCCCAACCCGGAATCAATCCGATTTGAGCTTCGCTAAAGCACATCGCCGAACGTGAATCGCCGACGATCACGTCCGCCATTAGCGCTATCTCGGCCGATCCGCCATACCGGGAACCCCCTCCGCAAACGGCCACGATTCTCATGCCCTCCGCCAGGCTGCGCATGCCCCTGTATAGGGCCAGTCCCTTCTTAAGACGGTCGTCCGCCCATTTAAAAAGAAGTTCGATTTGCTCCGCAGGCGCGTTCCGCGCCTCGAGTTCCCTTCTGTGCTCCAGGGTCGTTTCCAGGCGGCGTAGCGACTCTTTCAAGTCGCCCCCGGCATGCACCGGATCATTGGCGCCATAGAGAAGAAGGAAATCCATTTCCGCCCGATCCATGGACAGGTCTTCCAGGGCGCTCAAATAGGCATCAAGGCCCGGATTGCCGACCTGGTGCACCGGAGGATTCGAGTAACAAATCAGAGTTCCATTCTTTCCCCGAAAACGGAGCGGTATACGATAGAGATAGGACGCGCCATCTTCCCAGTGGCATATCTCTTGCCCCAGGTCCAGTCCATCCAAGCACAACTGCCGTACAGATCGCATGGGTCCTTGCATGCGGGGAGCCTCCATGAAAAAACGCGGTTTGCGTTCAAAGGATCAAACCGAACCCCCGGCGAAAGCTCGTCTCCTGAGCCTCCCGTGGAAGCGCGTTCGCTCCCGAGCGGCCGGAGACCATGTCCGCTTCTCCGAACAGATCCGGTTTCATGGTAATCGCGGAGTATACCCGAAGCGTTAAAAGGACTCAGTCCTCTTCGGATAAAGGCCATTCACCTCGCTCTTCGAGAAGGGACTTCAGCGTTTTCAAACCGGCGTTCACAACGGGCATACCTGCATAGACGCCAACCTGAAAAATAACTTCAGCCAATTCTCGGGGCGAACAGCCCACGTTCAGGGCGGCATGCAAGTGCAGCCGCAACTCTTCAGTGCGTTCGAGAGCCGTCAGCGCGGCCACCGCAACCATCTGGCGCGTCTGATGTGGAATGCGCTCACGCGCGTACATCTGCCCCGTGATGAACAAAGACAGATCCATACCCAAACCCTTGTCGAACGAGGACCACAAATCAAAGGGCCGTTCGCCTGTGTAACCCTCAAAATAGGTTTGGGCCGTGCGGGCGGTTTTCTTTTTCAACGCCTTCAAATAGTCTTCGGACATGATGCTCGATTCTTTGACATTTCTGGTTAAGATCATACGAAATCGGGCGGGAAACGCAACGTTTTTGTATACAATATCCTTGTACTTTATGCGGAATGTAGCTGAGTTTCAAGTGAAAAACGAAAAAGGGAAATCCTCTGAAAGCAGGGTCAACGGGGTCTGGGAAAGACCGTTCTATACTTCAAGAAAAGCGCCTCGAAGGATTCCTGAGAGGCGCCCGGCCGGGCGTCGGTACGATAGTGACGGCATCGCCTGGAAGGCTCCAGATCGCTCCTTCTGTAATAGGCGCACCCGGCTCCTTTCCGATACGTACAACCGTGACACGTCAGCATGGAAGCCCTTGCATCATTTGGAGGACTCCATTTGGGTCCCTAAGCGCCTTCGAAGACCAGTCTGCCAGGCCTTCTTTCCCTGGAACACGATGCCATGGGCTCCAGGCGCCCGCCTTCGCCGGCCCGCGGGCAAACATCCGGGCCTCTTCCGACGCCTCGGGCAAGGCTTCCTGCAGAGAAACGGCGCTGTCCGCTTCTTCAAGTTGATGGATTCCTGCTTCCCTGAATAGCCGTATTCCTATTCACCACGGGGAACCTTCAAGAACGATCCGTCCAACGACCTCAACGTCCCCGGACATTCGGCCGCTCCGATCACAGAGGACAGGCCGGAGGCCCTTATGTAACGCTCGATGGAACAACCCATCCCGCATTTCGCGAACGTATGGTGCTCAGGGCTAGTTGTCGGTCAAGATGTGCTCGTCGTATTCGATCTCGAAGAACAGTTTGTGTTTGGCCTCTTCTTGCGCCAGCGACAGGAAGAGTTCTTTCAAATCGGCATCTTCGGTTGTGGTGGACAGGTCCTTGTACAGTTTGAACGCCGATTTTTCCCGTTTCATGGCTATGATCAGCGCATCCTGATAGTCGATTTCCGCCGCCCCTGCTGCGCCGGCCACATCCGCGTCCGGCAAATAGTCCGCTATCTTCAGGTCCATCACCTTCTTGGGCACAAAAAGGTGGATGCCGCCCTTCTTGACTTCCTGAAGCTTGGCCTTATGGCGCTGCTCTTCCTTTGCGAAGCTGCGCAGCAGGTCACGCATATGCTGGGCAGCCACTTTCCCTGCCAGTTCCGTATAGAAATCAACGGCGTCCTGTTCTTTTTCAATAGCGAAATCAAGGATTCCTTCAGCTGAATTCAAGGTCATTTCGCTCTACCTCCAAGAGTGGTAATGTTCAAAGTCACACCCGGGATGGGTCCTTGTCTACGAAGGTGCTCAGTGTGCCATAACTCGAGTCGATTTGAAAGCGTTTTTGCCGGGAGGATCTCACTTCCCTGACTTTCCGACCCTTCGAACGCAAGCGCTGGTGATGCTTCGTTAAAAGTTAGCCGCGGGGGGAAACGGACCCGTACAGGGATCTCACTCGTCCGGGCGGTACGGCTGTTTCTTGGATGCCAGAGGCGGTCGGATTCGGCCACTGTTCGCCGCAATTCGGCCGATATCGCACACACGGAAAAGCTTCTGATTCTAGTTAAAAAAACTATGCGTATTATCAATAGGTTGCAGATAGCATCGATGGCACAAAAAATGCACTTTTAACGGTCGGCCTGGCGATTCGGCTCGGCAAATGTCTCGACTGACCGTGCATCTCTTCTTGCGGCCTCCCTTCAAAACAAAATTACTGGAGGTTGGGGCTGGATTAGACAACGGCAGGATGGGTCCTCCAAGCTCCGCGTCTCAGGTCCGAATGAGTAACCGTGACGCCCGTCGGTGGCTGGGGCGTCACGGACGTTAACCGTTTTCTCCTGGCTAAGGCCGGCGGATGAAGGCACAAAACATCCGTCGGCTTCTTTTTGGCCGCTAACAGGACTTGCCGAACATCCTATCGAGAATTGCACCTCCGCGAGCGACACTCATTTGGTATGGCCTGTCTTTCACGGCATATCCAACGCCGTGATTCCCGGGACGGTACTACTCGGCTTCCGAGGGGGCATGTTGGAAAGCCACCCCGGGCAGTCGAACGGGTTGACAGGTCTCCCGCATATTACTACTAGTAGAAAAAGAGGCTTTGTGAATTCTGTGAATCGGCGAAATGGAACTCCTACGAAACATTCGAGGACGGCAGCATGGCGTCACCCATATTCCATCGCTCAAAAAGCACGATGCCACACATCGGAAGAGGGGTGTTGCTCGTGTTTTCTGTCGCCGCGCTGCTCTCGTTTGTCAATGTCAGTCTCACGGGAGTCGACCGGGTTTCAGCAGCCGTTGACTTGCCTCTGACCGTCTCGTCCCCTGTTCTCGAACTCAGTTGGGACGCATCTCACCTGGCGACCAAGTTCCGCATCGAAATCAACACTCGGTCGGACTGGGATCAGGAGGGCCGGTTCGCCTTTTTTGAAGATTTTGGAGCAACATCCTATGTTCGAGTAGGTCCTTTCCCTCCGGGCGAGACGGTATACTACTGGAGAGTCTGGGCGGGCAATGACGCCGGCTGGTCCCCCCCGGCAAACGGTGACCCGTTTGTCGTTCTCCGGGAATCGGATTCCGGGGGTGCGGACGAGGATCCGAACGACGGCGTTACTCCGGGAACTCCGGACAACGGCTCCGACCAGGTGGGAATCGGGGAACCGCTTCCCGTGCCCCAAAATGGACTCTGGAGCGACCCCCATAGGGTCATAAAGGTATTTGTCCAGAAACATATGACAGGATCCTGTCTCATCATCGCGAGCACGGACGGGACCGATATGGTCGCATTTTTGGACGAGAACTACCGGAACGGCATCTATGTATCCAACGATGTGGACAGTCAAAACTATGCTGTCCGGTTGCTGCTGACGGACTCGTTCAATGGCTCTTTATCCATCACATTGCCTTCCGGATCGATGACAACGGCCGTTTCCTGCATATTCGATGAAGTCGATTGACGGCCGAACCCGAGGCCTGCACCCATTTTCACAGGGCCTCAGCCTCCCTCATCCGCGTTTGACACACAGGCGGTTCGCGTTTGACGGTCTCAACGGGAAGCTCTTTTCATATGGGTGCGCCCCGAGAGCGGAAGCGGTTTATCCGGTCTCCGCATACACCGGATTTCCGAAAGGAAAGATGAGAACACCAGGCTCTCGAAGTCCCCGAAAAGACCGGGCGTCGCGTCGAACGCCTTGACCGACATCCCCTTCCGGCCACGACAGCGACAGATCGTGCAGTGACAGCTCATACAAGGAGAACTCGTCCCCCATGGAAAGACAATTGAACCGAATTCAGATAGCGGTCCCTTATGCGGACCTTGTCGAGTTATACCTGGACCTCATCCTGAAGAATCATGTCCATCCGGAAATCGGCCTATCGGCACAAGCTCTGGATCGATTTACCCTCGAGGATTTCGCCGGTGTGGCGCGAAAACTGGAAGATACCGGGCTTCACACAACGATCCACGCGCCCTTCACGGACTTGTGCCCGGCTTCAGAGGATCCGCTCATTCGCGACGCCTCACGGCGCCGAATCTTTCAGGTTTTGGAATTGATCGAGGTGTTCCGGCCGCGGTCCATTGTCGCCCATCTCGGGTTTGAACCCAGATTGCATCTCGAAGAAATGGAAGCCTGGGTCGAACGATGGACCGGATTCTGGGAAGAATGCAGCCCCATATTAGCGACCTATGGCGTCCCTCTGATGATCGAAAACGTGTTTGAATGGGATCCCGAGGTCTTTGAACGTATTTTCGCCGTGCTGCCCTCGCCCTTATTGAAGTTCTGTTTCGACACGGGACATTGCCTGGCGTTCAGTCACGCCTCTTGGGAGGAATGGGTAGGGCGGCTTCACACTCGCCTCGGCCAACTTCATATCCACGACAATCTCGGAGGTTTTGACGAACACCGCGCCGTGGGAGAAGGGTCGTTTCCTTTCCATGCTTTCTTTCAGGATCTGGCGCAAAGAGGCCTTCGCCCCATTGTCACACTGGAAGCCCATAAAGAAGAGTGGGTCTGGACAAGCCTTCGGAATCTGGCCGTCATCTGGCCGTGGGAGGAAGTATAGGCGCGGACTAAAGGCTATAACCATCTTTTCCTTTTGAAATAGATCAGCATACAGACGCCTGTAACCAGTATGACTCCCCAAAGAGCGGGGTAGCTCCACCGCCATTCAAGTTCAGGCATGTATTTGAAATTCATTCCATAAATGCCCGCGACGAAGGTAAACGGAATGAAGATGCTGGCAAAAATGGTCAGCACCTTCATTACCTCGTTCATCCGGTTGCTCACGGCGGAAAGGTAAATGTCCTGCATGCCGGCAATCATGTCCCGGAAGGTCTCGATGATATCGACGAGCTGCACGGCATGGTCGGTCAAATCCCTTAAATAGAGCCTTGTGGAATCCCGGATCACCGGAGTGTCGGATCGTTCCAGACTGGCCGCAAGTTCACGCATGGGCCATACCGATTTTCTCAAGAAGAGAACGGTTCTTCTCAATCGATGGATCTCTTGCATCGTCTCCACCGACGGATCGAGCATGAGCTCTTCTTCCACGGCTTCGATCCAGCCGCCCAAGGACTCCAGCGCGATGAAATAGTGATCGACCAGGGCGTCGATCAGCGAGTAAGCCAAATAGTCCGCCTGCGTGGTTCGGAGGCGTCCGCCGGACTTCATCAGGCGTTTTCTGATCGGCTCAAACGCGTCCGGGTCACCCTCCTGAAACGAAATGACCGTGTCGCTGTTGAAAACCACACTCACCTGTTCCGCTGAGGCCCCACGGGTCTCTTCGTCAATATAGTACACCTTCAAAACAACGAAGATACTCCCGTCATATTCTTCGATTTTGGCTCTCTGGCCCGTATTCAGCACATCTTCCACCAAAAGCGGATGGAGCCCGAAGTTATGACCGATCTTGCCTATGGCCTCCGTATCGTGAAGACCCACAATATCGATCCAGGTAGTGATCCCGCGTTCTTCCGGAGGGAAGCACTCATCAGCTCGTTCCACCACATTTTCTCGAAGCTCGGTTTCATTGTACTCTGTTACCGTAATCCGTACTTTATCCATTTTGAGGGTGCCGACGTGGACCAGAGAACCGGGCGGAAGCCCCGCCTTCTTAGCCTGTCTTTTCAGATGCAGTTCCATCTGGATGCTATCCTTCCCTTTTGATTTGGGCTTATCGCTGAAACGTCCGCCGCTTTAGCCACCGCCCCTCGGCGGCGCCGGGTGAACCGAGTGTTCAAAGGAAATAGAGCTTCTCGTCCACGGAGGGTGGCCGGCGTTTGGGCTTTCTTCCGGCTCCACCACTCTCTCCGCCCGCAAAAGGATCCTGGTCAAGCAGGTCTCCCATCTCTTCTTCAATGGCCTCAGGATCTTCACCCTTCTCGAGGCGGTGCAACGCTTCCTCGAACTGGGGGCCCAAGTTCATCCCCGTGACTTCAGAGAATTTGCGCATCAATTTGGCCGCCTGTCTGGGATCGTTCTCGTCTATAGACTCCGCGTCCCGAGAAAGCTCTCCCATGGCTCTCTCTAACCGGCTCTCGTCCAGGTCAGGCAAATCGCTCTCGTCGCGTTCGCCACGGCGTATGGTCGAAAATCGGCTCATCATTCTTTCGAGCTCAACCACGTTACACTTAGGGCAACGGGGCCTCGTGTCCGTATTCACGGAACCGGAGAAAAAGCTGAAGATCCGGTTGCAGTCTTTGCAATAGAACTCATAAATAGGCATAATGTGCTCCCTAAAAGATCCGAAAATCGGGATTTCGGTATCAGACGAACTCAAGCAGAGTCGACATTTCCGCATTTTTCAGGCATTTCGGAGAGGAATACATGTGCATCAAATGCACGGCTCCCAACGACCGTTACTACGTATTGGACATCGCAACCGGACTCCTGGTATGCGAAGAATGCGGGTTTGCCGTGAGGAACCTGACCGCCGAAGCCAAAGACGACGGAGACTATATCTGGGTTCTCAATCCTCGATGGCCCCGATTTCAATCCTTCCCGCACTTGCTGAGCATGACCCTCGAAGGCGGCATATCCATTCCTGAATGCATCCAGTACGGTTTTATCCCCTCACGCTTGTTGACCGCCGCATTGGATTTCCTGTACGAATCCGGCTCGAGATCGAGTTGAGAACGACTGCTTTAAGCCGACGGCGCCGGTCAGAACTCGATGCCCTGTCGGGCTCTGATTCCCCGCCTATAATAGTGCTTGATTTCCCGTAGTTCGACGATTTGATGGGCCTGATCGGCGATTTTCGGATGCAAATTTCGTCCCGTCAGAATCAGATTCGTCGCCGGAGGCTTTCTTTGAATAAATCTGAGAACTTCTTCAGGGGGTATGAGACCGAACCATACGGCCATATTGATCTCATCCAGAATGATTAAGTGGTATACTCCGCGAAGCATGACTTCACTGACCAGATTGAGCGCTCTTAACGCCATGATCGAATCCAGTGGGTCCTGACCTTTTTGCTGGAGGATGAACCCCGTTCGCCCCACGGGAAGAAACACCAGATTCAGGGGGAATCGGTGCATGAGCAGCTGTTCGCCCTTTCCGAGGGAGGGCTTCATGAACTGCATAATAAATACGCGCCGCTCGTCGACGAGAGCCGAAAGGGCCTCCCCTAAGGCCGTAGTGGTTTTTCCCTTTCCGCTTCCAGTATAGACTCGAATGAATCCTTCAGACATCGTTCGCTTCTTCCTGCTCCAAGTGCGTGAACATGGGCGCGGAGGCTCTTCGGCTCAGAGGTTTCCATCATCGGATTCCCGGTGTCGCCCTGTTGTTATTATATACCTCAAATGGATCGCAAACGGATGAAAAAAGTATCGCCATGATCCGGTGATATAGATTGTGGAGGACCCCGTGAACAACCCGATAGTCACCCTGACCACGGATTTTGGCACATCCGACGGATATGTCGGGGCCATGAAGGGCGTCATTCTATCTATCCATGCGCGCGTAAATGTGGTCGATATCACGCATGAAATACCTCCTCAGGACATCATGTGCGGCGCAATGGCGATCGAGACCGCCTCCGCTTTCTTCCCGGAACACGCCGTACACGTTGCCGTGGTCGACCCCGGAGTAGGGTCCGAACGCAAGCCTATCGGCATTCGAACGGAATCCGGGATTTTTGTCGGGCCGGACAACGGCCTGTTCACTCTAGCGGTTCGAGCGTGTGACAGTGTCGAGATCTTTCAACTTCGTGAGAAACGTTTTTTCCTGAACGAGGTGAGTTCGACCTTTCACGGACGGGACGTGTTTGCCCCCGTGGGGGCCCATCTGGCTATGGGCGCACCTCTCGAGGAAATGGGGAGTCCTCTGAAGTCCATGGTGTATCTGGATATACCGGAGCCTGCCGTGCGAGAGGGGTGTATTCGAGGATCGATCATCCACATAGACCGTTTCGGAAATCTGATCACGAATATTTCGGGTATGCATCTGGAGAAGGCCCACTTGCGTGAGCCGTTTCAAGTTCATTGGGGAGAGCATACGCTCGAAGGCTTAAAGACGTCTTATTCGAGTGCGCCGCCGGGATCTCTGGCAGCTTTGTTCGGAAGCAGCGGACGCCTCGAGATATCGAGGAATTCAGGTCGAGCGGACGTGATGGGAGACCCGAGTCTGGAGGTGCGGATATCCAGGTGCTGACAGCAACGGATGCGATGTCGCCGGATTGCCGCCAAGCGATGGTTGGACCCGTCCGTTCCCGATCGCCAAACGAGGGCATCGGTTGCACACCCCGCCCGGTGAAGAGCTTTTTACATCATTGCGCGCTTCCTTCGGCAAGAAAGCATTGACTCCGGAATCCTCAGCAGGTAAACTGGTTTTGATCTGAGCGAGCGTTCAGTCAGAATCGAGGACCCATGCAAGACCAGCCGGCGCACAAGAGAGACATCCCCACCCTCGTCAAGGACCCCAGCCTTGTGGAAAAACGTCGTCGCCAAATCGTCGACGCGGCCGTCCGACTTTTCGTTGATAAAGGATTCCACAAAACCACTACAAGAGAAATCGCCCGCGTTTCCGGTCTGAGCATCGGAAGCCTGTACGAATACATTCAATCCAAAGAAGACGTGCTGTACCTCGTCTGTGAAACGATCCACGCCGCCATCCGCGAGCGGCTCGAGAAGAACATTCACACTCAAAGCAACGGCAGAACCCAACTCGAACAGGCCATCAACGAGTACTTCCAGGTTTGCGACGAGATGGCCGATATGATCCTCCTCATCTACCAGGAAACCAATTCGTTGCCTCCCGATTCGCTGCGATACGTGCTGCAAGACGAGGAGCGCATTACCCACATTTTCCGAGACATCCTGGAGCAGGGCGTTGAAACCGGCGCCATTAAGATCAGGGACGGAAAGACGCTAACCATCATAGCGCATACCATAGCCGTCTTAGGGCACATGTGGACCTTCCGGAGATGGTCCTTACATCGGAATTTTACACTGGGAGAATATACCAAGACCCAGACTGAGATGATACTGAATTTCATTGACTGAACGACACCCCTATGGACATTGCCGTGCCCCTTTGTTCGTGGTCCGTCGTCTACCCGTCATGATCCGGTATCGACTCATTGGAAAGCGGAGGAACACCCAATGCCTCAAAATCCACAGACGTACACGCTCAGGAACCCCGTCCGCATAGTAACCGCCGCATCCCTGTTCGACGGCCACGACGCCTCGATCAACATCATGCGCCGGATTATGCAGGCCAGCGGCGGCGAAGTCATCCACCTGGGACACAACCGTTCGGTTGACGACATTGTCACTGCGGCCATCGACGAAGATGCCGGGGCCGTAGCCGCGAGCTGCTATCAGGGCGGCCACATCGAATTTTTCAAGTACATGAGGGACCTTTTGAACGAACGTGGCGCTAAGCACATCCAGATCTTCGGCGGCGGCGGAGGCGTCATCGTACCCGAAGAGATCAAGGAACTGGAGGCGTATGGCGTCAGTAAAATATACTCTCCGGACCACGGCCGGAAAATGGGTCTCCAGGGAATGATCAACCACCTTCTCAAGTCGATTGACAAGCCCGTGAAAGAGGACATTCCGGGCCTGAGTGTCGACAGCCTCTCCCCTGACAGAAAACTCCACGTGGCTCGTACGATTACCTTGATGGAGCAGACTCTGATGGGCGAAGACGGCCACCTGACGGCGCTCCGAAACCGGTTACGCGAGAAAGCCGAACAGGCTGCGGTTCCCGTACTGGGAATCACCGGCACCGGGGGCTCGGGAAAGTCATCATTGACGGACGAGCTGGTCCTTCGCTTTTTATATGATTTCCCGGATAAGACCGTGGGCATTCTCGCCGTGGATCCGACTCGGAGGAAAAGCGGGGGAGCTCTGCTGGGGGACCGCATCCGCATGAACGCCATCAACAACCCGCGCGTGTACCTTCGATCTCTGGCTACTCGGCAGTCCCAAAACGAGCTTTCCGAGGTATTGCGTGAAGGAATTTGGGTTCTGAAGGCCGCGGGATACGACCTGGTCATCGTGGAAACGGCGGGGATCGGTCAAGGTGACGCCGCCGTTGCCGAATTGGTGGATATTGCCCTGTATGTGATGACATCCGAGTTCGGAGCCGCCTCGCAGCTTGAAAAGATCGACATGCTCGATTTTGCGGATCTGGTGGCCATCAACAAATTCGAACGCAAGGGTTCGGAGGATGCCCTACGTGACGTACGCAAACAATACCAACGGAATCATGAACTCTGGGATCAGTCCCCGGACACCATGCCGGTATACGGGACCATTGCCGCCAAATTCAACGACGACGGCGTCACGGCCCTATACCACGGCATTCTGGATACGGCGAGACGCAAACTCGGAGTTGAATGGAAGACCCGGATGCCCCGATCCGGTTACAAAGTCTCCTCCAGCAAGTCCATCATCATCCCCGCGGAACGAACGCGGTACTTATCCGAGATCGGCGAAAACGTCCGGGCGTATCACCGTGAAACAGAAGAACAGTCCGATCTGGCCCGCAAGGCATGGGCTCTCAAGGAAGCGCTGAAACAGGTGGAACAGGCTCTGGCCGAAACCGGCCAGAGCGCCCTGGATCTGTTGAAGAAAGAGATCGCAAAAGCGGAACAAGGCCTTTCTCCGGAATCCGTGAAGCTTTTAGAGGATTGGCCTCGTCTGGTTGAGAGGTATTCCGCGGAGGAGTTCGCTTATTTGGTTCGGGGCAAAGAAGTCAAGGTCCCGTTGAATACCGTCAGCCTCGCCGGAAAGAAGATCCCAAAGGTCTCTCTGCCCAAGTTCAGCGATCCGGGAGAAATCATCCGCTGGCTTCGGGAAGAGAACGTACCCGGGAAATTTCCTTTCACGGCCGGCGTGTTCCCCTTCAAGAGAGTAGACGAGGACCCCACCCGAATGTTCGCCGGTGAAGGCGATCCCGTTCGTACGAATCGCAGGTTCAAATATCTTTCGAGGAACAGCGAGGCCAAGCGACTCAGCACGGCCTTCGATTCCGTCACGTTATACGGACAGGACCCGGATACCCGACCGGATATCTATGGAAAAGTGGGCAATTCCGGTGTCAGCGTCTGCACGCTTGACGATGTCAGAGTCCTGTACGGCGGTTTCGATCTTTGCGCTCCCAACACCAGCGTCTCCATGACCATTAACGGGCCCGCTCCCATCATGTTGGCCATGTTTTTCAACGCGGCCTTAGACCAGCAGGTGGCCGCATTCCAGAGCGAACAAGGACGGACTCCCACACCCGAAGAACTCGAAAAAATGAAGGCATCGGTACTTCAAAACATCCGGGGTACGGTCCAGGCCGATGTTCTCAAGGAAGATCAGGGCCAAAACACCTGCATCTTTTCCATCGAGTTCGCACTGCGCATGATGGGCGATATTCAGCAGTACTTCATCGATCACAACGTGCGAAACTACTATTCGGTTTCCATTTCCGGATACCATATCGCCGAGGCGGGGGCCAATCCCATCACCCAACTGGCGTTCACAATGGCCAACGGATTCACCTACGTTGAGTACTACTTGAGCCGCGGCATGCACATCGACTCCTTTGCCCCGAATCTGTCCTTCTTCTTCTCCAACGGAATGGACGCCGAATACACCGTTATCGGGCGCGTTGCCCGGCGAATATGGGCTATTGCCATGAAGAAGAAGTACGGAGGGGCGGAACGTTCCCAGATGCTGAAGTATCATATCCAAACGTCCGGCCGTTCGTTGCATTCCCTGGAGGTGAATTTCAACGATATTCGGACCACTCTTCAGGCATTGTGCGCCATTTACGACAACTGCAATTCGTTGCATACGAACGCCTACGATGAAGCGATTACGACCCCCTCGGAGGAGTCCGTCCGAAGGGCGCTCGCCATTCAATTGATCATCAATCGGGAGTGGGGGCTGGCCAAAAACGAAAACCCCTATCAGGGCAGTTTCATCGTGGAAGAATTGACGAAGCTGGTGGAAGAGGCCGTGCTTGAGGAATTCGACCGGCTCACCGAGCGCGGCGGTGTCCTTGGAGCCATGGAGACCGGTTACCAGCGCAGCAAGATCCAGGAAGAATCCCTGGTGTACGAGGCGCGAAAGCATACGGGAGAACTGCCGATCATCGGCGTGAATACATTCCTGAGTCCACACGCTACCGAGGGTGAAGAGGAATTCTGTCTCGTGGAACTGACCCGCGCTACGGAAGAGGAAAAACAAAATCAACTCAAGCGATTACATGAATTTCACTCAATGCACGCGGAGGAAACCCCTCCGGCCCTCGAACGGCTCAAGGAGACGGCCCTCACCGGAGGCAACATCTTCGAAGAATTGATGAAGACCACGCGCATCTGTTCCTTGGGTCAGATCACCAAAGCATTGTATGAGGTCGGGGGGCAGTATCGGAGGGCCATGTAGATGGCGGGTTGCAGAAATCACCCGGACAGGGATGCTTTCGTGTCGTGCCAGAAACATCAGACCGGGCTGTGCCGGGAGTGCCTGCATTCGGACCCGTCTTGCATGGACCCCGAATTGTATTGCAAATTCCGGACCCAATGCGTAATCAATGAACTCATGAAAGAACGGTTGCGGGAAAGAAGACGCGCCGTCGAAGCCTAGTCTCCTTTCCGAGTCTGAACCTGCCGCCGGGGGCGTCTCATCCCAACGGAAGGGTGAACCCATATGCATCATTCCAGCCGAGGGGGGATGGAATCCATTTTGTTCACGACTTCGATGGAATGCCGTCAGCTCAGGCGCCCTGAAACCATTTAAAACCGGGCAAGACCCCGTGTCCTTATGAAAAGAGAATCTGCATGACGGTCTCTGTACGCTTTTTACCCGTCGATATCTCAGTCGATGTCCGGAAAGGCCAGACCATTCTCGATGCCGCTATTCAGGCCGGAATCCACCTGAACGCCTCTTGCGGCGGGGCGGGAGTTTGCGGAAAGTGCCGGATTATTTTGGACGAAGGAGAGGTGGAGTCTCCCAAGACTCAATTCATCTCGGATTCAGAGTACGCGGCCGGAGTACGTCAGGCTTGTATCTCGACAGTACAGAGCAACGTCACGGTTCACCTGCCGCCGGAAGCCGCACTGGATAGCAAGACACTGAATCTGTTGGCGACCTCGAAGAATGCCTACCGGACCATTCAGGATTTCGGCCTGGCAAAACTGATCGAGGAAAACCGACTTAATCCGCCCACTCAAAAACTGCGGGTTAAAGTAACGCCGCCGTCGATCCAGGATCAGTCCAGCGACGTCTCACGACTGCTTCGAGCCCTTGCCGAACAGCACAACGTACACAATGTGCTGGTGGACATCGAGGTGATCCGTAAGCTGCCTCAAACCTTGCGAAAAAACGATTTTGAAGTAACGGCCGTAGTGGCTTTCGCGCCTCGTCTCGAACATCAGCGGGTTCATCTGGTGAGTGTGGAATCCGGCGACCGCTCCGACCACAACTACCACGTGGCTGTTGACGTGGGCACCACCACGGTTTGGGGGGCGCTCATGAACGTGACGACCGGCGAAGTTATGGCCGAGCACGGAGAGTACAATTCTCAGATCGGATACGGCGAGGATGTGATTTCCAGAATCAACTACGCCTCCCGTCCGGGCGGGCTCCAGAAGATGCAGGAACTCGTGGTATCCAACATCAACTCCATCATCGAAGTGCTTCTGCGCAAGAGTAAAGTATCCATTCATGACATTACCCGGATCAATCTGGCGGGGAACACCACGATGACCCAACTGCTGCTCGGCGTGGACCCGCAGTACATACGGCTCCGGCCGTACGTTCCCACGGCTAACTATTTCCCACCGGTCCGGGCGGCCAACCTCGGCATCGGTGTCCCGCGTGACGTGCTGGCCGTGGTTTTTCCCGCCATCGCCTCTTATGTGGGCGGGGACATTGTGTCCGGGGTCGTAGGATCGGGAGTCCACAGATCGGAAAAGCTCACGTTGTTCATCGACCTGGGCACCAACGGAGAGATTGTGGTGGGTAACAAGGACTGGATGGTCTGCGCCGCATGTTCGGCGGGTCCGGCTTTCGAGGGCGGAGGAATCAAGCACGGCATGCGCGCGAGTCTGGGCGCCATCGAGGAAATCCTGATCCACCCGCAGACCTATGAACCCATGCTGGTAACCGTTGGCAAGAGCAAGCCCCGAGGTATTTGCGGCTCCGGTCTCATCAACACGGTGGCCGCCATGTTGAGGACGGGCATTATCAATGAAAAAGGCAAGTTCGACCCCGACCTGCCCACGGATCGAATCAGAAAGAACGACGTGTGTTTCGAATTCGTTCTCGCGTCGGGGCAAAACACACAAACGGGTGAGGATATCGTACTTACTGAAATCGATATCGATAACCTCATTCGAGCCAAAGGCGCCATGTTTGCGGGCTATCTGACGCTTCTCGAGGGGGTGGGTCTGACCATGGAAGACTTGGAACAGGTCGTCATTGCAGGGGGGTTCGGATACCACATCAACCTCGAAAACGCGATTACCATAGGTCTGTTGCCCGAACTCGACCTGGACCGTTTTGTGTTCGTCGGCAATGGCGCCCTGTTGGGCGCCAAGATGGCCTCCCTCAGCAACGAAGTTCGTATTGACGTGAAAGAGACGGTATCACGGATCACCAATTTCGAGCTGAGCGAAACACCCCGGTATATGGACCACTACGTAGCAAGCATGTTTCTGCCCCATACCGAGCAAAAGTACTTTCCCAAGGTCTACAAGATGCTTGGGGAACGGCCTCAAACAGCACATGTGCAGCCCTGAGGAATCGGGCCTTTGCAATGGCGCCGGGGGACTCAAACTCCATCCCCTCTTTTCGAGTTTTATTATTGATTCCAGAAGGAACGGGGCACACCGACCGATGAAGCAATTCCACAACTTCTCTTGACGATCCGTCATCGATAGGCATTTCAAGCTCAACATCCCGAGGATCCACATGAACGAGTCGATCTCGACCGAAAGGGCGAAGGAAAAAGTCGAACAGCTGAGAAGTACGATCCGACGGCATGACTATCTATATTACGTTTTTAACCGTCCGGAGATCTCGGATCAGCAGTACGATCTTCTGATGAAGGAACTTGAAGATCTCGAGGATCGTTTTCACCTCGTAACACCGGATTCTCCCACTCAACGGGTGGGAGAACGTCCCAAGGACGAGTTCCGAAAACTGACCCACCTGGCGCCCATGCTCAGCTTGGATACGGCGCTCCGGGAAGCGGACCTGATTCGATTCGTCGAACGGGTCGAAAAGGCTGTTGGGCGGGACTCGAGCTATGTGGTGGAGCCCAAATTCGACGGACTTTCCGTGGAAATCGTTTTCGAAAACGGCCGCTTTGTCAGGGGCGGGACCCGGGGCGACGGGTTGGTGGGAGAAGACGTAACAGAGAACCTTAGAACGATTCGCAGCATACCGCTCCGACTCTTATCAGAAGCTACGATCCCCCCTTTGGTCTCCGTGCGCGGCGAAGTCATCATGCCCCTCGAGGGTTTCAATCGTCTGAACAAGTCTCTTCTGGAACAGGGCAAAGAACCGTTCGCCAACCCCCGGAATGCCGCAGCCGGATCATTGCGCCAATTGGACTCCCGGCTCACCGCCTCCAGACCGCTGGATATATTCTGCTACGACATTCTTCGGGCGGAAGGACGGCAACCGGCGACACATACGGAAGAGTTCGAATGGCTTATGGCCTGGGGACTGCGGACCGACCCCCATCGCAGACTTTGCCGTTCTCTGGAGGACGTGCTGGAATACTACCGGGAAATGGTGGAAGTCCGCGACTCTTTGCCCTATGAGGTCGACGGGATCGTTGTCAAAGTGGACCTCAAGGAACACCAGCGGGCTCTCGGTTCCCGCACCAGAAGCCCGCGATGGGCCGTGGCCTACAAATTCGAGCCTCGAAAAGAAGAAACGTTCATCGAGGATATCGCCGTCAGCGTCGGCCGAACGGGCGTACTTACCCCGGTGGCGTTGCTCAAACCGGTGGACGTCGGCGGGGTCACCATCAGCCGGGCCACGCTTCATAACCTCGCCGAAGTCCATAGAAAGGACGTTCGGAAACACGATTGCGTTCGCGTTGCCCGGGCGGGCGATGTGATTCCCGAGGTCATCGAGCGGATACCGGCGCCGGGTGAGCGGCGTTCAGACCCGTTTCGCATGCCTGAGAGTTGCCCGGTATGCGGCGGTGCGGTCGTGATTCGGGGGGCCTATCACGTATGCGCCAACGAGCTTTCCTGTCCCGCACAATTGAAGGGCGCCATACGGCATTTTGCCTCCCGCGACGCCATGGACATCGAAGGCCTGGGCGAAAGAACAGTGGAAGCCATGGTTGATTTGGGCATGATCAAGGACGTTTCCGACCTGTATCGCCTTACCGGGGACCAACTACTTACCCTCGATGGATTTGCGGAGAAGTCCAGCAGGAACCTCCTCGAAGCCGTCGAGCGGTCCAAGAGCACCACACTGGACAGGTTCCTGTACGCCCTGGGCATACCCGGTGTGGGCGTCCACGTAGCCGGCGTATTGTCCCGTGAGTTTCACACCTTGGACAACATCGCCGAATTGACCCGGGAAGAACTCCTTTCCATTCGAGAAATAGGACCTGAAATATCGGAATCGGTGACCGCTTTCTTTTCAAACGCGAGAAACAGGCTCGTGATCGACCGGCTCCTCGATGCCGGGATACGATTTGAAACTAAAGAAGCGGCAGTTCGGGAGGACCTCGAGGGGAAAACGTTCGTATTCACGGGAGGCCTTACTCGCATGACCCGATCTCAGGCCAAGGCCGGAGTAGAATCTCTGGGAGGCCGCGTATCCTCTTCCGTAAGCGCCAAAACCGATTACGTGGTGGCCGGAGAAAATCCCGGATCCAAATTTGACAAGGCGAGAGAGTTGGGCGTCAGGATCATTACGGAAGAGGACTTTCTCGCCATGGTGGAACAATGAAAGGAAGATCCTTGATGTCGATTCCAAAGCAGCCCGGTGGATCGCTCGGGACGCGCTTCGTGAATTGACGGACATAAAACTACGGTTGAGATCGGGTGGTGAAGTTCGGCCGTGAGTTCTCCCTCCGTGGAACTTGCGAACGGCTCTCTCCTCATCTTCCGAGCCGGCCGGCGGACGCGGCGCCTTCCCTCGAATACGCCCCATGATCGCCGGCTAAGACGTCGGCCTTCTTCAACACAACCTTTTGAACACGGCCCTTCCGGTCATTTCTTCTTCTGGCTCACTTCAAGCCGCAGCCCCAGTTCAGTCAGCTGCATGACTTCAACCTCGGCGGGGGCTGAAGTCACCAGGCATGCGCCTCTCTGCGTCTTGGGAAACGCAATCACTTCTCGAATCGTCTTCCCACCCAGCATGAGCATCACCAGCCGATCGAGACCCAGTGCGATGCCCCCATGGGGTGGTGCGCCGTATCGGAATGCTTCCAACAGAAAACTGAACTTTTTGTGGGCCTCTTCTCTCGATATGGAAAGGGCTTCGAACATGCGCTCCTGCAGCTCGCAATCATGAATTCGGATACTCCCTCCGCCGATCTCGATTCCATTGAGGACCACGTCGTACGCCCGCGATCTCACACGTTCCGGGTTTTCCTCCAGTAGGTCCAGGTCCTCCAGGATCGGGGCCGTGAACGGATGATGGACCGCCACGTATCGCTGATCGTTCGCGTCGTATTTGAGCAGGGGGAACTCAGTGATCCATAAGAAGTTCAGACGGTCGGAATCGATCAAGCCCATACGCTCACCCACTGCCAATCGAACCTGACTCAGCGAATCGTTGACGACTTTTGCATGATCCGCCCCGAACAGAACGAGATCCCCATCCTCCATCTCCACCGCCTCTCTGAGGCCCGATTTTTCTTCTTTGCTGAAAAATTTTACGATGGGGGAGAGCCATTCCGATCCTTCCACCTTGATCCACGCCATGCCTTTGGCCCCGAACCGTCCCGCCAGTTGGGTCAGTTCATCCAGTTCCTTCCGGGAAAGCTCGTGACCTTGCTTAACGTTTATGGCCTTTACAATCCCCCCTTCAGCAATGGCCTTTCGGAAGACATTGACTCCGGTCTCCCGGAACAGATGCGACACGTCCGTCAATTCAAGTCCGAAACGCGTGTCCGGACAATCGGTGCCGTACTTCAACATGGCTTCATCATAAGAAATCCGAGGAAACGGTGTCTTGATTTCCCGGCCCAGCGTCTCCCGGAACAGTCGAACCAGAAGCGTCTCGATCACGTCCATAATATCCGATTCGTCGATGAAAGATAGCTCAAGGTCCAACTGGGTAAACTCCGGCTGGCGGTCCGCACGGAGGTCTTCATCCCGGAAACATCGGACGATCTGGTAATAGCGGTCCAGTCCGGCTGCCATCAGAAGCTGTTTGAACAATTGGGGCGACTGAGGCAGGGCGTAGAACGTTCCGGGATTCAAACGGCTCGGAACGAGAAAGTCACGGGCGCCTTCGGGAGTGCTTCGTGTCAGAATCGGAGTCTCCACCTCCACAAACCCACGTTCATTGAGAAATCCGCGAATGGTTTCATTTACTTTGTGCCGGAACAGCAGATTGCGCATCATGGCAGGACGACGTATGTCCAGATAGCGATATTTCAGCCTTACCGCGTCGCTGACATCGTCTTCGTCGAGGCTGAAGGGAGGCGTATCGGAACGATTCAGAATCTCCAACCAAGTGGCCAAAACTTCCACTGTGCCCGTGGGCAGTGCAGGGTTGACCGTATCCTCGGATCGAATCCGAACCGCACCACGAACCGCGATCACATATTCCGACCGCAACGATTCCCCTGCGCGATGAACATCATCGGAAACCTCCGGATTACAGACGATCTGCACCACTCCGCTGCGATCCCTCAAGTCAAGAAAGATAACGCCGCCATGGTCTCTTATGGTTTGAGTCCAACCGCAGAGACATACCTCATGCCCCACCAGCGGCTCCCCGATTTCCCCGCAATAGTGCGTTCTTTTTGCCATCAGACGCGTTCCATTCCCTTCAGAAGAAACTCGATCCCCGCATTCCGCCGGGCTCTAAAGAATTGGTTACTATAAAAAACCTTACGGTGTTTTGTAAAGCAAAACATTGCTTCAAAGGCCATCCGCATGGGCCTTGCACTTCCCTCGCCCATGCCTCCGATGTTTGCCAAGTCCGTTCTGTCCTGCAACTGCGTTCGAGCCTCGCCGGGCGAGAATAGGGTGGACAGGGCGACCAATCCAGCCGCTTTTCGCGATAGGTTTATCTTGACAGAGTAGCTACAATTTAGCTATCAATAAGCATTCCGTGGAAACGGATCTCAACATCGAACATGTGATTTCCGGAGCCTCTCCACCCCCCGAGGACGCGCTGACTTACCAACGGATCGGCCCCGGTTCGCTCCGGTTGGTTTTGGATGATACGCCATCACGGTATCAACAGAGGGAGTTCCTTCAGGGGCAAGGCGCCACGTCCGCAGCCCGTACCGTGAGCGGACGGTCACGTATCCGACTGGAAGAAAGATGAACAACGGATGCAGATTTTGCTGAATGGATGGCCGGAAGATACCCAACCCGATCAGTCGCTGGCCGATTTGATCGACCGATTGGGTGAATTTGACCCGGCTCTTATCGTGGAACTGAACGGACGCTTCGTATACCCGGACAAATACGGCTCTACCAAAGTTCAGGAAGGCGACAAGGTAGAGTTGATCCATGCGGCGTTCGGAGGATAGAAGACACCCCGGTCCTCGATATCGCGGGATCCAAACAATCCGTGACGATCCCCCAGACTGCGCTTTAGAATCCCTGACGCTCCCCAGGCACGTGAACCTGCTCCGGATCCGTCAAGACAGACGGCTTCCTCAGCTCCTGTCCTTGACCTCGAATCCTACCGTCCCCCTTCCTCCATCCGGGCCGGCAGCGGCGTGCGGCCGGGTGGATGCCGCTCATGGCGCGGTCGGGCTGTAGAGCAGAAAATAGTTCCACGGCATCGGGTTCGCTCCAATGGAAACTTTCACCCGTACGGAAGCTTCGTCCGATTGGCCACAGGAGGATGCCTGCAGCGTATAGTCGGTGGTGGTCGTGGGAAAGACGTCCAGCGTGCCGGAAGTGGGATTCACCTGGATTCCACCAGGATTGATCCACGCCGTGTCCGCTCCCGCGATGGACCAGCTCAACACGCTCTTTCCTCCGAGCTTCCAAATCACTTTAGGACTTGCATTGAAAGAGAGGACATTCGGGGTTGTGCATAGTTTCGTCAGCGAAAGTGTAAAATCCGCCGCCACAAAAGACCACCACGTCGTGGCTTCTATCGTATAGGAGCCGGGATTCAGCCATGTAATGATGCGTGAATTCAGGCCGTCTCCGCCATCGTCGTCGTACGTAATGACGCTGCCGTCCATGCCTGCGCCTTGGAGCAGAAACATGACGGTGTCCGCCGTGGACATCAGGTCTATTTGAACTTGCGTGGCCACAGACAGGGAAAAAGCGTAGTATTGGCCGTAGCTGGAAATCCGATTTCGGGAATAGCACGTGTCGGCCCATGATCCATTCACTGTCTGATCCAGCGAAATGGTACCGACTCCGGTTACCTGAACGGCCGGTCCGTCTCTCCATTCGCCGGGACCGCAACTATCCTGGGCCCGTACCCGATAGTAGTAGACGCCCACCCCCAGGCCGTTTTCGTCGTAAGTGGTCGCTGCTCCACTGTAAACCTGCGTGGCCACGGAGAACGACTCTTCTTCAGCCCGCTCCAGTACGTATCCGGTCGCTTCCGCCGCCGATGACCACGTCACCGTGAATGCGCCTTCACAGCTTTCGGAAGGATATAGGATGCTCTCGGGCATGGCCGAGGGGATGCCTACTTCCACGGGTCCCGCCGTCGTCCAATCACTGTCGCCGCAGGAGCTGCCCGCCTTCACGCGGTAATAGTAGGCGCCGTCGTCCAGTCCGCTTTCGTTATGCGAAGTCGACGCACCGCTGTAGACCTCGCTCGCATCAGAGAAAGAGGCATCGGTAGCCCGTTCTACGGTGTAGCTTTCTGCTCCTGCTACCGATGACCAGGTCACAAGAAACGATCCGTCGCAATCGCCGGAGGGAACGGTCAGGGTCGAAGGCGCTTGCGGAGAGCTCACCGTTAAGGATCCGCCCGCAGTCCAGGCGCTGTTGACTCCGTCCACAACGGCCCTTACGCGATACCAGTAAGTACCTTCCGATAATCCGGACTCGTCGTAGGAAGTGGAAGCCCCGCTGTACACTTCCTGAGCGTCGGAAAACGACTCGTTCTGAGCCCGTTCGAGGGTGTAGTTCGTGGCGCCGGTCGCGGCGTCCCAACTCACTGTAAACTCCCCGTCGCAATCCACGGCCGGGTAATCGATGGATGCGGGAGCCGTGCCGATAATCGAGTTGACGGCGTTGCCCAGGTTAATCCTCGGCCTGACGACTGAAGGTATTTTGGCGTCCGTTATCAGATCCCCGGTATCGTATAAGGTGGATCTGACCTCGGAGGCGCTCAGAAAAGAGCCCAGGAGTACTTTGGAGGCACTCTGAAGACACGCGGCGGCGCCGGCCGCATAAGGAGACGCCGCCGAGGTTCCTCCAAAGGCCCAATAGTAATCGCCCGTTGAATATCCGCCTGCCGCCAGAATATCCGTGGTATATGCTGCGTTGGAGGGCGCAAACACGCCCAGAAAAGATGCGCTGTTGGAATAGGAGGTAACCATGTCGCCTGTGGTGTCGTCTATGACGTACCATCCTGAAGAGCAACCGCTGGTAGGTAGCTTGTTTGCACACGAGTCGATCGATACGCACGGAGTATATAGTCCGAAATCGGCGTCGTACACGGCGCCCACCGATATGACGTGTGAAATGCACGCGGGCCACCCCATGGCCCCGCAATAACCGTCGTTGCCGGATGAAACAAAGATTGTAATGCCGGCGGCCGTCGCGTTGGCCGCGGCGGTTGTCATTCCCGGAGAATCACCGTCGCAGTATCCGCTATACTTGGAGCCGCCGAAACTGGTGCTGATGATCATGATGGGATTATTGGGATCATCGTTTTGATGGGTAATGCACCATTCCCATCCCTCGATCATATCGGAGGTAAAAGCAGTGCCACTGGTCCCAAATGCGATTTTTACCGCATACAACTTGGCGTTATGCGCCACTCCGCCTATATAATCTCCGGACGTTCCCAAATCCCCGGCGGCGATTCCCGCGCAGGCCGTGCCGTGTCCCTGGGCGTCCATGGGGTTGCTGTCATCATCGCCGCAATCATACCCTCCAATGACCTTGCTGTTCGGGAAACCACCTCCGCCCAAGCGGGGATGCCGGTAGTCGATTCCCGTGTCGCAGATGGCTATGGCTACACCGGACCCATTGTAGGTGCTTCGGGCAGTGATAGCGTTCATCAGGGGAATGCCCTGACCGAGATGGGCATGGAGGATTGCATCCTCTTCAATGGAAACCACCTCTGGCGCGGCTTCCAGTTGGCGGAGCCCGTCAAGGCTCAGTTCCGCAGAGAATCCGAAAAGGTACGTAAAGCGATTGGTCAAATGTACTTCTTTGGTGTTCAGCCCCGGCAGGAATCGATTCTGGACATCACGAACCGCCCCCGAAAGCTTCGTTCGCTCTTCCTCGCGACGGAGGTCTTGACTGCGCCGAAAACCGGCAGGCTCCCGCAGGGTTACGATAACACGGGCTTTTGTCTTTCCCGCGAGAAAGGGAGCCGTAATCGCCTCGGGCGCGATCAGCTTTTCACTTTGCAACAGGACCTCTATCGCACTGCGCACCGTCGAATCCTGACAAAAAGCGTCCGTGGCAGGAATCAATACGCAACCGCATGCGACAAAGCATGCGGCCAACACAATCCCGGCAAACACTCTTCTATGGAACATGATTTTCTCCGCTTCGAACTCTCAGAAAGCGACCTGCATCTGCTACAGCTTCAAAATCGACCGGGTTTGTTTGAAATTTTTCCAATCTCGGTCTGTTTATCACCCAACCCGGCGTCATGGTTTTCTGACGCCGTCTGAACATGTGTAATCAAAGGTTCAGGTTTAAGCGCCCTCATCGAGCGGTTCCTCAAGCCTCGCTCACCGAGGAGGGAACCAATGCACGGCCGTGAACGCCGGGAAAGACGGAGGCCGTTTCACAGGATACAGAGATTGACTTATATTGAATTGCAGACGCACACACGGCATTGGTATCGTCCATTTTACCCATTTCTTTAGGGTCGAAGCGACCCTCCCCCATAGCCGGGCGCCGTCATGTGTGTCCATGATTCAATCCATGTGGGACTGCCGGAGGAATGAGAGACGAGAGGAATGCGAGAGAAGGAGGACTGATCGGCGCTATGGCGGACATTTTTGTCAAGTTTAAACGCTTACCATGATCCGGATCCTATATTATTAATTATGATCTGTACTTATATCATAACTCGTGCAAACGATCAATCAATAAAGGGAAACGGTCATTTGACTTGACCGAGTTTTTGTCCTATTTTTAAGCGGATGCGTCGAGGGTGATGCATCTCGGTAAGCGAGAAAGGCCCATCCTGGACTCAGCCCTTGCCGATGCACCAAGTTCGAGAAACCTTGCTTCGGCGCCAATCGTCTGAAGGTCAACGCCGAAACCGCTCCAGCGGGTCGCTGCGGCTACGATCCAGAGGCGTGAAGCGAGTCCGAGGGAGGAGGGCCGCTCGTTTCCCTCGACACAATGGAATTACGCTGGTTTCATCACAAACAAGGGACTGGAAAAGACCTGTTGGACCCAAACCTGGATTTCGAACCTTATGTAACACTACGGACCGAGGTGGATCGGCTTTTCGAAACCGTCCGTTCCCGGCACGCCGACCTCGTCCGATGTCGTCTGGGATGTGACGACTGTTGCAATGCGGTATTCGAGCTGACACTCGTCGAAGCGGCCTATGTGCACTTCGCTTTTCAGTCGGAGGCGCCGCGGACGGAACGAAGGAAGGCGCTCCGAAAGGCGGACAGATCCCAGGAGCAACTCCGCACCCTGTATCTGAAGACTCGCGAAAGACCTATTTCAAAAAGCGAGCTGTGTCTGGAAATCGCCCGGGCCCGGGTGGAGTGTCCGTTGCACCACGAACATCGATGCCTGTTACATGAGCACCGCCCCGTCACCTGCCGCGTGTACGGTATTCCCACTGTGGTCCACGGGAAAGGGGTCACCTGTGGCAAGTCGGGATTCGAGCCGGGTGTGGCCTACCCTACGGTGAATCTGGACGGCATCCAGAATAAACTGTTTATCCTCTCGCGTGACCTGATAGCCGGTGCCGGCCGACCGGTTCCGGCCGATATCACGTATTCCATGGCCCAGGCCCTCCACGGCGAAATCGGGTGCGGATGATTTGAACCCGATCCCGCAACACACGCGCCGTAAAATCTTTGTTGTCCTGTTTCTGGCGATCTTTCTTGTCACCCTGGGCGTTGGAATTATCGCTCCCTTACTGCCCGTATATGCACGGGACCTCGGTGCAAGCGCCTTTCTGATCGGCCTTATATTCGGTTCCTTTTCGGTGACCCGGACCCTGTTTCTGCCCGTTTTCGGATCCTTGTCGGACCGATACGGGAAAAGAGGCTTTCTTGTAACAGGCCTTTTTCTCTATTTTGTGGTCTCTCTTCTGTTCGCCTTCACCACGGAAGTGGTCTCCCTGGTGTGGATCCGACTGGGACAGGGGTTTGCTTCCGCCATGATTCTTCCCGTGGCGCAGGCCTACATAGGGGAGCTTTCCCCGGAAAGCAAAGAAGGCCGCGTCATGGGCCTCTTCAACCTGTCCCTGTTCGCCGGGCTGGCCGCCGGCCCCCTCTTCGGCGGGATCGTAATGGACCTGTTCGGCATCCGGGCCTCCTTTCTAAGCATGGGAATACTTACGTTGATCGGAAGCTTTCTGTGCCTGGTTCTCCTTCCCAAGGAACCCGCAAAACCACAGGAGGCAACGTCCTCCAAGAGGACGACGTACAGGGATTTCATGAAAAATCCCACTGTAGTGGCTCTGACCCTGTTCCGTTTCTCCTTTACCACGTGCGTGGGTATCGTATGGGCCTTTCTGCCCATATGGGCCATTGACCAGGGACGGCTCAGCGGTTCTTCCATAGGCCTGATCGTAAGTCTGAACGTGGCCGTATCGGGCGCTTTGATGATCCCCATGGGAGCCCTGGCCGATCGTGTCTCCAAGGCGCTTCTGATTGTTCTTGGAGGTTTTCTGTCCGTGTTTGCTTTGCTGTGGCTCTCCGTCAGCGCCTCTTTCGGGTCTCTAATGGCAGCCAATGGTTTGTTCGGACTGGCCGGCGGAATATCGTTACCCGCCATCATGGCCGCGGCCGTGATCGCCGGGAGAGGCACCCAGGCCATGGGAGCCCTCATGGGCCTTCTGGCCATGGCCCACAGCGCGGGCATGTTCTTCGGACCGCTCGTCGCCGGTTACATGTTGGACCGGGTTCCCTTCGAGCGGGCGTTCCAACTCGGCGCCCTGGTGATGTTGCTGGGTACGGTATTTTTCGTTATTGTCGGACGAAGGAAAAAAGTTAAGGGACATCCGTGACAGATTGACATTCGGATGCAGTTCTTTCTTTTCTGTCTGTCTACCTGCTAGGCCACAGTCGCTTGTTGCTCCGCGCCCCGCGAAGCAGTAGGCGGCTCCGCCTCAAGTGTCGAATCACGCAACTTCACATACGAAAATTACAGAGGCATAAACTCTGGTGCTCGGCGCACACCCCATATCCGCATCCACAGAGCGACAACGCCCCACGGAGCCTATTGGGAAGGCTTCTCCTCTACAGCGGAGCCCGCGTCTTCCTGTACCTCCTCCGTCCCCTCCCCGGATTCTTCATCCCCTTCTTCCGTTTTCAGTTCCGCGAGCCGGGCTTCGAGTTTCTCGAGTTCCGCCTGTTTTTCTACGATGGATCCCAGGAGGTCTTTCAGTTTAGGATCGTTCAGGACATCCTTAGCCCCGTCCCGGTAGAGCGCGAAGAACACGCGGCCCAGCTCCTGATAATCCTTGTCGATCTTACCCCGTAGTTTGCGCATGTCATACTTGATGGAAAGTTTGTCCTTTTTTATGCCGGCCTTATGACCCCAGGACGAGAAAACGCCTTTCACGGAGTCAAACGTGCTCTTCTCTTTTTCAGCGGGGGCGGACGTTTCCGCGGCTTCATCCTGCGCCTCGGCCGCATCGTTTGGCGCTTCTCCGGCCTCGCTCTGAACTTCCACCGCTTCCTTCTGCGTCTCGACTGCAACGCTTTTCGACGCCCAACCCAACAAGAACGCCCCGCCGGCGAAGGCCAGGAAGAGCGCAAGCAACAGGACGCTCGCGCCTCGTTTCGGTCTCTCCCATCCGCTGTGACTCCTTATGATGTCCCCGCAGATCATCGTTCCGACTCCTTTTGTCCTAGACGACTCCCCATGTCCAATCACGCCCTGGGAAGATCTATGGTGATTAGGATGCTTCCATTGTGGTCCTCGGCCACTTCGATCAAGCCTCCATGTTTGTACACGATCATCTTTGCCTTGGGAAGATCCAAATCGTAAAAATCCCTCTCCTTCCCGACAAACGGAAAGAAGAAGTGTTCGATATCCTCCTGTGTCACTCTCTCCATGGGGTATTCTATAGAGACGTGGCACGTTTCCGGCAGATGCTGCGTGGAGACCAGCAGGGTCCCGCCCCCATTCATACGCATCACCGCGTTCCCGATCAGCGCGTGGAGCGCCGCGGTCATCAGCGCGGGGTCCACCGACACCGGTTCCAACTCAGGGTCCAGGTTCGTTTTAAGGGACACACCCCGATCGCGGCTTACGCTTTCCTGCTTCTCGAGCACTGCTGCAACCAGGCGGTTCAAATCCGTGGGGTGGGGGTGCAGTTCCAGTGGCTCGATATACGATAGGATCATCTTTAGAATAGACTCGAGACGGGCCACTTCCTGAACGATGATTTCGAGCGCAGAGCGATTTGAATCCTCTCTTGGGACGGCTTTCAACAACCTGCGGGCAAATCCGCCCACGGTTGTCAAAGGATTACGAATCTCGTGCGCCAATTGCATGGAAACGTCGTGGAGCGTTTTCAACTCCTCCGCCTTAAGTGTCTTCTCCCGCAAGGCATGATGTTCCGTGTCGTCCACCATGATCCCATCTATGAATACGATGTTTCCTTCCTCGTCCTTTTCCGGAATCGCCTGGTCCACTATATACAACAGATCTCCCGCCGTGTTTTTGCAGCGGTAGTCCACTCGCATGGGGAGCCCCTTTTCGAGCATATTTTGCAAAGCCTTCTCCATTCGGCTCGCATCATCCTGCAGGACAAAGTCCCTCCTCCATTGCTCACGCCCGATCACTTGCTCGACGCGTATGTCCAGCAGAGTCTCGAAATATTGGTTGATGAATATCAGCCTGCCGTCCGACGCCAACCGATAGACGACCAGCGGGACGTTTTCCACCAGGGTCCGATATTTCACCTCTGAAGCGATCAGATCGCTGGTTCGTTCTTCAACTGTCCCCTTGAGGTGTTTCGCGTATCGTTCAAGCTGTTCCCTCGATTTGTTGATCGCGTCCAACATCTGATTGAGCGATTGGGTCAGCAGACCCATTTCATCCAGGGGACGGTCGGGCAAACGCCTATGCCGCTTGCCGGAAGCGATCTCTCCGGCGAGACGGACCATCTCGTGAACCGGACGCAGAAAGACTCCGACGATCCAATACACCAGCACGGCGGCCAGCAAGATCGTAATCAGCCCCACGGCCAGCATCATGTTCCGGGTGTAGCCCATTTCCCGCTTGATGTCGGAGCGATCGAGGACCACGGTTACGAGCAGGATGGGAAGCCCCGAATAGTCCGACAGGGTTCCAAGGAGTACGGACTTGCTCGGCTCACTCGGAGGTTCGATCAGAATCAGGGGAACGGGTGATGCAAGGGCTTCCGCGAATGTCCGGATCTGGAGAGGCAGCTCGCGATTCAAAGTGGAGACCACGACACCGAACAAGCCGTTTTCCTGCAGTTCGTAGATACTGAAGTCCACATCCAGCTCGGATTTCAGGAATCCCAGGAACCGTGCATCCAGGTTCCAGCCGACCTCTACGGTCCCAATGATGACGTCGTTCCGTCGGATCGGCGCCACGCCGCGCAACCCCAGCCCAAACGCGCCGTGTTCCAGTCCGCAAACTACTCGCCCTGTCTTGTAAGCTTCCAGAATGGTGCCCCGGTACAGAGACATATCATCCCCGTACTGAGTGGGCCTGTGCATCCTCAAGAATGAGCGGGCCATCGGAACGTGGAAATGAACCTGGTGGACTCCGAAACTTTTTTCCAGTTTCTTATAGAGGGGAAGCATCAGGTCGTAGAGCTTGTCGCGATCTCTTTCGGCGAAAATGTTGGCCGCTTCCTGGTCATTGGCAATACTGGATGCGAGAGACCCCATCATCTCGCTTCTGACTTGCATCTGAATAAGCAGATTGTTGTAGTGTCCCAACAGGACGCGGCGTTCCTGAGATGTGATGGTTGAAAGGAGAGAGTCCACACTGAAATAAACGGTGATCCCGATACCTACGATGCACAAAGCGACAAACGGGAAAATCAGTTTCCATTTCAGACTTATGCTTTTTACGCTGATGGATTTCACCTGTTCAACTCGTGGCTCGTTCCTTTTGAAATGGGGTGAGAACCTTCCACCAGTGACGGATAGTTGGACACCCGGCTCGGAACAGGACGAACCGGGATCCTTGCTCGAGGGTTCCGGACGGTCGTCCCGACTTTCGATGCAACCGAATTCCGCTCGAAATGACGAGCTATCACTCAAATCCGCAAGCCGGGCGTTTTCGATCATACCCGGGGATCATCTTCGGGGCTTGAAGGCCCCCGTCCCTGGACCGGCGCCAACGCCTCGTCTCCGGTTTCTCAATCCAGTCCACGAGCGATGGGTCTGTTCCCCGCTGATCCGTTTCATATCTGAAATACCTGTTCCGCCCGCTCGAGGTTCTTTTTCAACCGGCTGTCGTAATTATTCCTGGCGTACAAAGGGCCGTTATACGTTCGACTGATTTCACTCAGAGACGAATTCCGATCGATCCCGTTGGCTTTTAAAAACTTAACGATGAGGGGAATATTGAGATGCGGCAAGGCCAGTTCGCCGGGTGACCCTCGGAAACCCAGCCTCCACGCATTCTCGTAAAGTATGTGCCCCGGTCCCCACGAACCGGCCAGAAGATAAGAGAACTTACCGTAAATCTCTTCAAAACGCTGACGCTCCGAACCCGACAACCGTTCGCTCAACTCCATCACCTTGTCAAGCCGATTCGGTTCGAATCGAAAAAAGTTATCCCTTCCGGCTCTGCACTCGTTCCAGACGATAGCGAAGACCAACTCCGGGTAGTCGTAGTCGTGGGCCGAACACGCTTCGAGAATCATTCCCTTGAGCTCCTGATTGGACAACTTGCGTTTGTCCGGATGGCTGGGGATCGGGAGCAGCATTCCCGCCTGAATGTGCTTGTCCTGAAAACCGCTGAAGACAAGCTTGTACGTATAGGTCTGAGGGAAACGGGAGCGAAGTTTTTCTCGAATGACATTCAACGGTTCTTTCGTTTTCAGGTCCGATTCCTCCACAACGTAATACACGAAATCAGCGTCTCGAATGAAGGTCATCCCTTTTTCGGTGAACCGGGTCAGTTGCCATTCGGTCTGTCGATGCTTGGGAGGCTGTTCGGGCTGGACCAGGGCTTGTACTTCTTCGGGCGATTCCTTGTCCAATTTTGCCAGGAAAGTGGAAATGTCCGCCTCGTCGATCTTGAGTTGAAACACGACGGAATCGATCCGCACTTTTTGTTCTTGGAAATAGGCCCCGATGCGCTTCATATCACGAATGGTGTGATCGAATACCGGTCGGTCCCCTGTCTTGCCGTCGGCTATGCGGGCTTTGGCCTTGTTGATGGCAAATACCTCCATGAATAATTTTTCATTTCGTGCGTGCCAAAGATCGGGAAGCCAGGTCCCGAAATTGAAACTCGCCTCCTCGGCGCGGGCCACCATACCGGCGTCGACCCAACCCGAATCGTACACTCGATCCAATGTCTGAGGCGTAAGAAACACCAGCCTGCGTTGACTCCCATCGAAGTGCAGGCGAATCAGCGTTCGGCTATATTCCTGTTCGTCCACCTCGGCTCGGATGCCTCCGGGGAAGCCTACGCGTTTCAAGCCGCGTAGGAACTCTTCCTCCTTCGAATCGGCTAAGATTTCGAAGAACCTCGCCACACGGTCGCGTTCCGAGGCTTCGGGCTTGAACAGGCCGACTTCGTAGTAAAGTCGCCTCACATCCCTAGCCAGGCTGCGAAACACGGTTCGATCGGAGACCTGAATAGAGTTGTCGAGTTTTTTCAAGTCCGCATCGATCTGTCTTACCGGCAGCGCGTAAGAGCGATAAAATACCGCTTCTTTAGGATTCTCGGATGAAAAACAGCGGTACCGGGTCTGAGCGCTGCCGTCAGGAGCCGTAAACTGCACCCGAATCGTCTCCAATTCATTCAGATAGGAAAACATGTCGTTTATGAGAACACGAAATTTCTTGAAGGAACCAATCGTAAATTCCGGAGGCTCATAGGCAATGTAGCCCTTTTCGAGGTGAGTCACCTTCACCTTTGCGGAGTCTTTATCCGGCCGGTGAATCAGAAGTATGCGAGATAGATAATCTTCCTGCTCTTCGAAACGAAACTCTGCGTGAAGCCGGTTGCCTTCGCCCAAGTCCCAGAAAGCGGACCGGAGGTCAATATCGCCGCTCCGTGTAATTCGATCCAGAAGGCCTTCAGCGACAAAATCCGAAATGGCCTGATCGAAAGCCTCTATGAAAGCGGGGTTGGTTATGGAGAGCGGAGTTTTGGCGGTACGATTCCGGCGGACAACTTCTTCCTTTAGCGATCGTTTGAACCGTTCCGCGAAACGTTGCTCGAGCAGGTTGTCCTTGCCCCAGTCAAAATCCACCTCGAGGAGGTTCAAATCATCGTCCAGGATCTTCAGGAATTCGGCCTGCGTGGTGGGTCGCTTAGGCGGACCCGCGCATGTGGTCAGCACGAATACGCAGACGGCTGCTGCTACACAGGACCTAAGAACATGGAAGGGAAAACCGTGCTCTCGATGGATCATCAAACGTTCTCCCGTGTTCCGAGATGGAGCATACGGCCGGCCCGGCCGTGGATTCAACCAAGTAACGGATATGCGGTGGGTTTAATTCACAGATTGGTTTTAAAGAAATCAACCGAGAGGTCCTTCTCCTCTTTCTTGTCCGCCCGCTCCGTAGGCTCGGTCCCGACTTTGAAGCACTCGAACACCGGATTCCTGGTGTCGGCCGATGCCAGTTTTCCTGATTCGGGATCGATTTTGGCAAACGTGACGCCACCCGGAGGACTGAATGGAGTTACGCTCCGGTTCTTGAGCGCTTCCTTCATAAAATCCAGCCATATGGGACTGGCGGCCCTGGACCCGGTTTCAAACCGGCCCATGGATTGAAATTGATCGAATCCGACCCACACGCCCGTGATCAGTTCCGGGGTATACCCGATGAACCAGGCATCCTTCAAATCGTTCGTGGTGCCCGTCTTTCCCGCAGCCGGTCGTTCCAGGGGCTGAACGCTCCGTCCCGTTCCATACTTCACCACTTCCGTCATAAGGTGTGTCATGATGAATGCGGTCTCGTCACTGATCACACGTCTTTTTTCAGGCAAGTTCTTTTCGACCGTCTCCCCTTTCCGGTTAACGATCTTATCGATGAACATGGGTTTCAGGAGAAGGCCCCCGCTGGCGAACACCCCATAGGATTTCACCAGTTCCAACAATGTCACCTCCGAAGAACCCAGCCCGAGAGAAAGGTTGGATCCCAATTCGGATTCGATCCCCATGTTTTTGGCGTAGTTGATGACATAGTCCACCCCAACGGCCTGGAGCAGTTTTACAGTCACTACGTTGCGGGAATGAATCAGCGCTTCCCGGAACAGTGTGGGGCCGAAAAACTTCATTTCGTAATTCATCGGCTTCCATTTTTCCTTCTGCACCGGGTCATCGAACACAATAGGAGAATCTATGATGACGGAAACCGGTGTGAATCCCTTGTCGATTGCCGCGGCGTAAATAAATGGCTTGAAAGCGGAACCGGGCTGCCTTTTTGCCTGTGTTGCCCGGTTAAACTGGGATTTCCTGAAATCCGTTCCACCCACCATGGCCCGAATCTCACCCGTATACCCGTCCATGCAGAGCAAGGCGGCTTGCGGTTCCGGCTCTTGCTCCAGCGCCAAGATCAGCGGCTTTGGGGCCGCCCCTTGCTGTGCAGGGGTTTCTTTGTCCGGAATCGCCAGCACTTTGACGAGAATGTGGTCTCCCGACTTCAACGCTTGTGAAGGTTTCTTGATCGCGGCATAGTCGGAAGCGATTTCAGGGTTTGGTTTACGGGCCCACTTCATGCGTTCCATTTCAATGATGCCGGTGGCTTGTCCGAGGCACACCGTGACGCGCTGGTTCTTATCATCCACGCCCGTCACTAACCCGTGAACAATCTCCCCTTCCTTGAGGTCCTGTTTTAGCAGTTCACTGCAAAATTCATCTCGTCGGTTTTTTGCTACGGACTCTATGGGGCCGCGATAGCCGATGCGTTTATCCAGGGCGTCAACCCCTCTTTGAATCGCCTCCTGAGCCACTTCCTGAAGACGCAGATCCAACGTCGTATACACTCTGAGCCCGCCCTCGAACAGCTGAGTGGCTCCGTATACCTCTTCGAGATGCCGGCGGACGTACTCCGTAAAATAAGGAGCCTGGTCGAACGGAGCCTCTCCATTCGCGGCCGGACGCAAGGGTCCGGCTTTTGCTGCGTCAGCCTGCGCCTGAGTGATATACCCCTCTTCCACCATGCGTCTCAGTACGTATGCCTGTCGCTCTCCGGCCTTTTCCGGATCCCGTATCGGCGAGTATCGGTTGGGCGCACGCGGCAGGCCTGCCAGCAGAGCGCATTCAGCCAGGTTGAGATCTCCTACGGATTTTCCAAAATAGACATGGCTGGCCGCCTCCACACCATACGCACCGTGTCCGAGGTAGATCTGATTCAAGTAAATATATAGAATATCCTCCTTGCTCAGACGATTCTCGATTCTGTAGGCGAGTATGAGTTCTTTGATCTTACGGGTGTAGCTTTTCTCCGGCGAAAGCAATAATGAACGGGTCACCTGCTGGGTGATCGTGCTGCCTCCCTGAATCTTCCGGCCCGCCACGATATTCTTAATCACCGCTCTCAGAATCCCGGTCAAATCAATGCCCGGATGCTGAAAGAATCGATCGTCCTCCGCAGCCACAAAAGCCTTGATCAACAGATCCGGCATCTTGGACAAGGGCGCCAAATCACGCATCTCTCTGTAGAACTCTCCGACCAGTCGCTGGTTCACGTCGTATACCCGACTGATTACAGGGGGATTATAATCCTCCACCGTAAATAGTTTGGGCAGGTCATGCGTAAAATAGAAATAACCCATCGTCAGAGTTCCGGCGCAAAGCACCAACACCGTCAAAAAGATATACAGGAGCCTCCACCCCCATCTGCCTGACGCTCGCCGCTTTTTGATGCCCTGGACCGTTTTGGGCCCTTCCTTCGGGCCGTTGCCTTGCATCGTACTCATTTTGTCATTGCCGCGTTCAGCTTTATACATATTCGTTTCGAATTCACCCGGCCCCGCCGGTTCCTTTCTTCTCTCGACTCATCCGGACGGCCGGAATCATAATCGAAATCGCCGATCCCGAACAAACCGGGACACTCAATATATGCTAAACCAACACTTCGCCGGTTGCAACCAGACTTCGCTTCTCCCTCGGAAACCCGTCCCGGCAAGATCGGATATGTTCGGGTACATCCACTTCCTCCAATAGGACCTATCGAATGCAACCGGTTTCCACTTCTTGCTCTTGATCGTGCTGAAATCCGCTCCGGATGCCTCATGCATCCGCCGGCCCAACATAGGACCAAGATCCGGAGGGGGATCCGGCAGGCGCATCGGGAAAATGGCTTCGATCGCCCCGCCCCTCTTGACCGTAGCAACTGTTTACGTCTACTATGTATGGAAACCGATATGTATGGAAACCGAACGATTCAATCTTTGTCCTTCCGCCATGGGCTTGCGGTCGTTCGGCGCCGGTCACGCTCCGATCCCTATATCCAAAGCATGCAAACCACTGCTGGCGCATCATCAAACTATCAGAGGAATTGGAATGAAAAATCCCTTGCTAAATCTGGAACCCGGCAATTATGTGGTTTCCGGACGAGTGATCAAGATCGTTCCGATAACCGATGGGCGACCTTCGATAGCCAGGAAGATGCGAGCGCAGGCCAAGCGGGAAGGCAAATTGTTAAATACGGGACAGGGAAAGGCGTCTCAGAGCATCTTGATTATGAATTCCGGTCACGTGATTTTGACGGGCAAGTCTCCCGAGCCTTTAACACAGTCGTTGGCGCCCGATTCCGCAAATCGCTGACGCCGGCGTGTCCGCCGGACGTCGCCGTTTTCGCCGGAATCCTTCCGGCATGGTTCCGATCGAAACGCACAGGACGGAGTCCGCGGTCCGGGACGCACGAGAGGATGAGAACGTGCTCAAGGGATCGTCGGTTCCTGCGTAACGAAATCCAAACGCGGTCAATGACCGCGTTCGTTTCACGTCGAAGGGTATGATCGGGCCTGTCAACGCCGCGGAATCAATTCTCCTCATCGAGGAGGTCGAGTAAAATCATCAGAATCTTATTTAGAGCAATCCCCCCGTCTCCTGCCGGGCCACCCGACTTGACCGTGAAGGAGGTATCGAAACTCCAGGGCCCGTATCCAAACGAGTTCCACGTCTGAATTTTCCAGGTGTAGTCGCCCGCAACCAGAGCCGCCGCGGGAGTGACGGAACACGTGTCTTCGAAGCACACCTCCTCGGAAGTGTAACTCGTTTGCAGTACACTGCCCCCGGTCCCGGTTACGGCCAGGTAATACGTCGTGCTGTCCGACGCCGAACTCCAGATATAGGTAGGAGTGGTGTCATTAACGATTCCAGTGGGAGACATCGGTACGGCGGCAGCCGGAGGCGAACCGGCGCAGCTCTGTCGGAAGTTTGCAACGGTGAAGGCGGTCGTGTTGAGTGTCTTGCGATTGTCCGCGGCGCCGGCCTCACCTTCAGGCACACCCGTGGGCGCTCCCCCATAAGTGACGTCGGGATTCGACCAGTACGGTATTCGCGTACAATTGAACCCGTTACTGCTGCATGCATCGTTATAGGCCATCACCGTGCGCCATCGGTCCACGGTATTGACGTAGCCGTGGCTGTATGGATAGGGCAGGGTGGCCGAGCTGACGAACCAATCGTGCTGAGCTCCCATGTTGTGCCCCAGTTCGTGGCCGAAGCTGAAGTATCCTGCAGCGCAGTTGCTCAGCACCACCGCAAAGGCGTGTGACTCGAAACCGGCGGAAACGTAGCTCATGACCCACGAAATACCGCAGTAGGCCCCGGTGGCCACAATCAACACCACCTCATCCGCGCAATAGGTGTTGCGCAGGGAGTGAACCTCGTCCATGATGCCGTCCGTGGTGCTTGTGAGCTGGTACAAGGCATTCGTCATGTCTCCTTCCGTATAATTGACTTCAGCCGTGTGAACCAGGTTCAAACGCTGATCGATCCCGCTATTTTGGTACGTCGAATTGGTCTCGCTCACAGCCAATGCAATCAGGGCTTGGATGGCGTCCGCGGTTTCGCCGGCAGCGACTCGCGCAAGAGGCGTATACACCACCAAAACATCTATGGTGGAACCACTGTCCGCCGCCACCGCGGAAGAGCTCATCCCGGGCTCCTGAACGCTCGGCCTCAGTGCCGCCGGAATCGGCTCGGCTTCGGGAGGAAACATGCTTTGATCTATCTCTCGCACCGCGTGAACACCGTTCCCCGCGTAACGCACCTGATACATGACACCGCCGGGCAGTGCGATGTTGCCCATAACGATGTCGTTCTCGACGACAAGCGTGACCAGGCTTCGGTCCACATTTTCAAGCCGGCCGACCCAGGTAAAACCGCCCGAAGCAAGGGGGTCTAATCTCTCCAGTACGGCTGGAAACTCCACGTCATCGAAGAGGTTCAAGTCGACAACGGCCCCTGCGGGGAGCGCTGCAGCCCCCCTGGTTTCGGCGCCCGAAAGCAGGGCCGTCTTCACATCCACGAATCGACTGCGATTAACCGTGAGATCGTCACTCCAGTCCAGGGTTCCCCGTCGGCCGGGCGCGGCAAACAAGGCGCTTTTTATCCGATCGGCTCCCAACCCCGGGGCTGAAATCGCTTTCGGATTGTCTTCAGCCCGAGCAGGGCCAACGGAAACACCCGAAGATATCAGTACGAATACGAGGAAGGCCGCCAGGCCCATCCAAGTCGGACGGCGAGCATACATCACAATCTAAACCTCACATCCCTCTGTGCCGGGCGGTATCTAAAGCCGGCCCATCTGCAATAACAAGAACGGGGCCATGGCTCGTTTTAGGTCTCTAACGCTTCAGTCAACAGGAATTACAAGCAAGCTTCGTACCAATCGGATGTCAGGAGCCGGCATGAGGTAGTTTCTTGGATTCCCGTGACTTATGCCACATACCCGGATTTTGCGGACCTTCAGCGCCGGGATCGGCCGAACGGGGGCGGCGGAATTTGTCACTCAGGTTACGATCTTTGTCTGTCGCACCGAACAAGATTGAAAAAACCAAAATTTGCCCCTCGCGTAACTTTAAATGAGCCCGATTTTGTGCCAAAATGGGGCTGCTTTCGACGGGTGTCAAGTCCATCCGTGCGTCCGACCGAATTCCGAAGTCCGGAAGGGTGTCGCTTTTTTTGTCATTTGCCCTTTAACGGCATTCAACCGGAGCCGGCGCATTCCGCATTAGCTCCGGCAAGCGAAACTACTATGAAACGAGCATTGATCACCGGAATCACCGGCCAGGACGGATCCTATCTGGCCGAACTGCTGTTGAACAAAGGGTACGAGGTCCACGGAACGCTGCGAAGGATAGCGCTCTTGGACCCGGAACACAGGTTATGGCGGATTCGACACCTCAGGGATCGCCTGAAACTTCACGCCGCCTCTGTGGACAATTTCGCCAGCATTTTCAACGTCATCGAATCGGTCCGGCCCGACGAATGCTACCACCTGGCGGCCCAGAGCTTCGTCAGCTATTCCTTCGAGGACGAGTTTTCCACCCTGAACACCAACATCAACGGGACCCATTATGTTCTGGCGGCCCTGCGGAAAATAGCGCCGTCCTGCAGATTCTTTTTTGCCGCGTCCAGCGAAATGTACGGAAACACCACTCAGACTCCGCAGAACGAGGATTCGCCGTTCAGACCCAGATCCGCTTATGGTATTTCCAAGGTGGCCGGATATCACCTGACCACCCATTACAGAGACGCTCATAATATGTATGCCGTGAGCGGTATCTCGTTCAACCACGAGTCTCCCAGACGAGGGTTCGAATTCGTAACGCGAAAGGTGACCAGAACACTGGCCCGCATACGATTGGGTCTGACCGATGAACTGAGACTGGGTAATCTCGAAGCCAAACGGGATTGGGGCTTTGCGGGGGAATACGTGGAGGCCATGTGGCTGATGCTGCAACAGGACCAGCCTGAAGACTTCGTCATCGCCACGGGGAAAACGCATTCCGTTCGGGAGCTGCTCAAGTACGCGTTCAACTGCGCCGGCCTGGACTGGGGAAAATACGTGGTCGTGGACGAGCGGTTCCTCCGGCCTGCGGATATACTCGAGTTGAGGGGAGACTACTCCAAAGCGAAAAAAAGGTTGGGCTGGAAGCCTAAAGTCCGGTTCGAGGAACTGATCCAAACCATGGTGGAATCGGACCTGGAGTCCCTGAAGGCTTCTCTCCCGCGAAAATGAAAGCCCCCATGGAGCAGCGCGCACGCGGGAAAAAATTGAACCGGCCGGACTCTTCAAATGCAAAAAAAATCGTCTTATGGCCCAAATGGGCGATTCCTTTTCCACTGGAATCTGATTGGATAATCCCGGCCGACGCAGCGGACGACCGTTTCGTCTCGCACGGTGACAGCCCTTACCGGTTTCCATGGAAACCGTCCAGTCAGAGACAAGGAGTAATCGGATGAATTGCCAAAAATGCGGCGCTGAAATGGAGAGCGGAGAAGAGAGAGACCTCTTCGGTCAAATGGTATGCGAAGACTGTTACATGGATCACCTTTCACCATCCCGTACGTGCGACCCTTGGGCCGTCCACAGCGCCAAGTCATTCCCTCGGACCGGAACGGCCGATACTCAGCTCACGCAGTTGCAGACGCGGATCCTCGAAATCCTCGAGCAAACCGGCGGGGCGGAACCCGCGGAAGTGGCTCGAAGGTTGAACATCAGACCCGAGCAATTGCAGCGGGAAGTAGCCACCCTCCGGCACATGGAAAAGCTCCGGGGCAAAATGTTGGAGGATGGTAAACGGGTTCTGGTTCTCTGGTGATACGTCCCATGGAATACTCGACGGACCGAACCCGGGTGGACTGGAACGAAGCGGCCACCGTTTTTGAACGCGCACCCCTTGGTAAGAACAAGCGGGATCCTGAAAAGCTGAGGAGGGCTTTCGAGGCAAGCGCCGCCGCCGTGTTCGTGTTTGATTCGACGAGACTTGTAGGGCTTGGGAGGGCCCTCAGCGACGGGGAATATCAGGCGGCGGTGTACGACGTCGTGCTGCTTCCCGAATATCAGGGCAAGGGCATGGGCAAGGAAATCATGCGCCGTTTGGTCGAGCAACTGCCCGTGGACAATATCATATTATACGCGGTTCCGGGCCGGGAAGGGTTTTACGAAAAATGCGGCTTCAGGAGAATGCGTACGGCCATGGCGGTGTTGAATCCCTTCATGTCCGATCCGGAGAGCGGCTACCTGGACTAACACGGACGGCAGGGCCGGCTCGCGTTTCAGGTTTCCAATGGGGAACCCTTCGTCCATCCCCAAATCCCTCCGGATCCGGCCGGATTTCCTACGGTTCCATTTCGTACCTTACTGTAGGGTGAATTGGTTGCATTCGAAAAGATGCCCAAAGACCCCTGCACGGATGCGGCTTCTTTTTCTGGATAAATGGCTCCGAGGGGTGTACACCAGTAGATCGCATCCTGCACCTGATTCATAAACCCGACATCCGTACCCATGCGAACCTTCATCCATGTTCATACGCTTACGGTCTTTGTCCGCTGAGGCCGTTTTAGAGGAACCGTATCATGTCGAGAAACTCGATTGAAGTTATTCAAAAAGGAGATGACCGGGGAAACAACATGGCCTTTCGGGTGGACCTCCCGTCGGGCGTGAAGATCTTCGCCCTGGGCACGGAGAATGATTACGGCGGCGACTGGGACCTCGGGCCCACGTGGAACTACATCGTGCTCGCGGACACCCCTTTCATGGTGGACACGGGCAACAAAGGCATGGGCGCTAAACTCCTCGGGCTCATGGATCGCTTGGGCCTGGCCGTCAAAGACCTCGAGTGCATCCTTTTGAGCCACGGGCATGAAGATCATGACGGAGGCCTCGCCGAGATCGCCCGCGTGGCCCCTGTAAACATCAGGGCTCATGAAAATTACGATCGCCTGATACGCTTCTATCCCACGAAAACACCTCCCCGCGCCGCCCGGGGATTTCCCGCTTCCTGCTGGCACTGTCCCATGCCCAAAGCCTTTTCCGACACTCATTGCGTTCAGTACCACAAAACCAGAAGCAGCTTGCGGATCCAAACCATTCCGGGCGCTGACAGCACCCTCGACGGCGCGACCCACGTGTATTACGTTCCGGGCCACAGCCCCGACTCCCTGGCCGTCCGAATCGGTGAAGAAGCCATCCTGGTGGGCGACACCGTGCTGCCGGATATCACCCCACATCCCACCCGGGAGGAGTTTCACAACCTGACGAAGGGCATTCTTCCGCCCGGCTATGAACAGGGCGATCGGATCTATGGCCTCAGGGCGTATATACGCTCGCTGAAAAAGCTCGGACGGATCGCTCAAGCCCACCCCGGCATGATCGTGCTTCCGGCGCACCGCCTGTACTACAAATCCGTGTGGAACTGGATGAGCCTGGACGAACGGGTGGACGAGCTGATCGGGCATCACATCCAGCGCTGCGGGGAACTTCGAAGAATCCCTGCTGAGAGGACACGGCAGCCTGCTGGCCGTACACGAAATCCTCAGCCATCTCGAGTTGCTCCTCTCGAGCGGAGACGTCGTCCTACGTGAATCCGATACCTTCCTCGCTACCGGGACCGACCATATCGAATCCGTCATCCGCGCCATTCAGCCCGGCGATTAGGAGATTCGCGGCGATCGAACGCCTTGTAATGTCTTGCGGGGGAAGACTTTCGAGAAAGTCTTCCCCCGCACCCCTTTTCAAAGCTTTTCAGGCAGGCCTCGCCGCCTTCGGCGGAGAGGCTGCGAAAGGCATGGGTTTGTAGATTGGGTTAGCGAGCGCAACGAGCGTAACCCAACATATGTGCATATTCCAAGTCAGTTACGGGTATTTCTCGGAGAGGCGCGCCAGTTCGGCTCCGACCCGCCCCGGCGGGGCGGAGCCCGCATCAGGGGGTCCGGGGGAACGTCGTTCCCCCGTGCCTTCCATCCCGATCGGCAAGCCTTTGCGACAGGGACCGAAATTATGATAAGAATGGTTTCGGTAACAGCCGAAACAGGATCACGGATCCTCCATCTTTTACACGGTAAGGAGCGAAACGCATGAACGAGAAGCTCAGAATCGAACTCTGCAACAATCTCAACAACCGAGGCGGCGCGGTGCTCGCGTTTCCCATTCCCC
>JACQYL010000050.1 GCA_016208165.1 Deltaproteobacteria bacterium | reverse complement strand
GTTGGACAGGACCAGGATGCCCTGGCCGGTGAGATTTGCGCGCAGGAACCGCTCGAATGCCCTGGCCACATGGGCGGCCGTGGGTTCGGGTCGCTTGGCCTCGTTTTCCGCAAGCTGTTTGAACTCGTCGTCCGGTATGGCGTCCAGGATGCCCCGGTTCACGTTGACGGGTTTCGGGAAGTGGGCCCCGTCTGTGGTCTTGGCCTGATGCAGTTTCTTGGTAAAGCCGTCGAGCTGGACATAGGTTCCCATAACGCCATACAAATGCCGCCCGCCGGGCGCCGTGAGCTTTTGACGAAGCGCTTCGATGATTTCGGTGGACTTCATGCCTTTTTACCTCCGGAGACGATCTGCTCGACCACTCCGGCGAGCGTGAACTTGGTTGTGAACTGGCGGAAGTTATCGATTTCCGAGACCTTGCTGATGATCCCCTGGTTGCGCAACTCGTAAAGGGCATGGAGGAGCCGCTCCGGATTCCAGAGCATGGCCCGGATCATGCGATTCTCATCGAGCTTGCGGATGTCGTACATGTCCGGTTCCGGAAACTCGCTGTGCAGATAGAACGCGAAATATGCTACCGGAATCTCTCGATAATCGACGCTGATCTTCGTCCGGTCGGCCTTGGCGATCCCGCCCGCGGTCAGGGCGTCCACGATGGCCTTGCCGCAATCCACGATGCTTTTGGCCTCGGGAAACTTTTCGGCCAGGCGCTTTCGGATGCGCTCGCGGCTCAATCGGCCCGTGCCGAGATTGGGAAGGACAAGGTCTTCGATGATCTCCACCTCCAGCGGCTCGGTTTGGAGGAATCGGTAGAAGCAAGCATCCCGCAGTTCCTGGGCATCCGGGAATGCTTTGGCAAAGAAGCGCAAAGGGCTGTCCGCATAACCGTTCTGGAACATCCTGCGGGTGATGTAGTTGGCGTAACGATGCCTGGTCTCTTCGGCGCTGAAATGGAGCTTCGCGCGGAGGAAGGAGCGTATCTCGTCCAGGGACTCGCTGTCCGGAAGGCTCGGCAGAATCTGGATGGCCTCCTTTAGCACCGCTTTGCCGAACATTTCCGTGCCGTACCTTCGGATGACCTTTTCGCGGCGCCGCTCAGCGACTGCTGAAGAAGCCTCCGCCTCTTGGGAAAAGGTCTCAAACAGCGTAGTTTGGGTTGGGGGCTTGAGCGTGTCTTTGCCGGCCCGCTTAGGGCCATGATGCCGGCGAATCCAGTCCACCAGTTTGAGAAGGACCGCGCTGTTTTCCTTAATGCCGTCGGACTGGCAGAGTGTTTCCGTCGGGGCTTCCAGCAGAGAAGAGAGGCTACCGTGTTCCGATAGCAGGCGTACGGCAAGCGGCTGAACATCCTTTTGTGGGATGGCATAGGTCAGCAGCAACTCGAGAAGGCTCGCTTCCGAAAGAGCCGACTCTTGTCCTTTCAAGAAGCGCTCCCGAAGTCTCTGCCTATGCCCCGTCTGCTTGTCTTGTGTCATCTTGAGGATTACCGTTCAGGCTAATGCGCTAATCTCTTCTGGAAGAGAATTGTCCGGAAAAAGAGTTAACTGCCCATCTTCTGAGAAAGGATCTTACCTTTGTGGGCGAGCGTAGAGCGTCGTATTCATGATTTTCGGAGAGGAGTTTGATCTTTCGTAGGCGCAATAATAGCTCGGCCAATGTATCATAAAACCCCCTATCAAGCACCAGGGCGAACGTGCACCCAAAAGTCATATGATGGTTACTAAGTTTACACTCAGTGTCCGCCGCTGTCATGCGTTTTAGTAATACGGAGGAGGAGCTCGAACAGCATCCAGTCGATTCCTCGTCACTGAAAAGGGACCCTTTGAAAGGCCCGGTGAATGCAGGAAGATTGATGGTTTCGCAAGAAGTCCGCAAAGGCGTCACCCCGTCGAAAGCCGGGGTCCACAACCTGTTGAAAATACTTAATTCCGGCTTTCGCCGAAGTGACGTAAAATAATCGTTTTTGACTCTTTACGAGTTCATCAAGATTGGGTATGCATGATTTTCCGGGGGGAGCAAAACACTGAATCGCGGATAAACGCACACAAAGAGGCCGGATCCCTGCAGAGAAAGTGTCCACGAGAACAGAAGATAAAAAAAGATACGGCAAGTCCTCTCCTGGCTCCGGGAGTGTTGATACGGGCTGATCGCCTCACTCCTCCTCGAACGACCTGATCTCCACCCGATTACGTCCCTTCTCCTTGGCCGCGTACAGGGCGTCATCGGCTTGCTTGAGCAGGCCGTCCAAAAAGCCGAGTCAGGGCGTCGGTCGTGGCCGGCTTGCGGAGGCCCTCTTCGATTACGCCTCTGCTCGGATTCATTGACAGAATTTCTCAGGTCTTTTACACTGAAAGACATTCCATCACCGACCGTCGTGTCTCTTGTGCTCGGATTCAGTAAGTCTCGGTTTCAAGTGCTTCAACACGTTAATGAGCCGGTTATTCCGTGGCGGGTTTCGATAAAGTCCGCTCTTCAAAAAAAGGTGTTATGCCTATGCGTTTTTTCGACGACCTCCACTCCTGCCGGCAATACGACCAATGGTTCGACACGCTTAAAGGCAGACATTGGTTCCAGCGTGAATGGGAACTCATTGAAACCATCCTTGCTCCATGTTCAAGAGATCGCCTTCTTGATGTAGGCTGCGGAGGCGGGCGCCACCTCCTCGAATGGCATAGTCCGGGCATGCGGTGCATGGGCCTGGATGCCTCCATCCATATGGTGGAATTGGCTCGGCGTCGTCTCGGCCCGTCGGTTCCCGTAGAACACGGTTTCGCGGAGTCTCTGCCTTTTACGGACGATCATTTCGATATCGTGGTGTTGAACAAGACCCTGGAATTTTTAGACAATCCAATTGTTGCCTTGAAGGAAGCTCAACGTGTAGCCAGAAAAAGCGTTTTTATACAAGTTGTGAATCCGTTTTCTCCCGTCGGACTGAAACAGGCCTTCAGGTTTCTCCGGGACAGCTTTCCCTACCGTCCGAACCACTATTTCGATCTCTGGACCCTTAAGAAATTGATCGGAACGGCCATGGGCCATCCGCTGCATCAATGGGCTTCCACGAATACGAAACCGATGTTCCGATCATGGAAACAGGGCGGCTCGCACATTTCCACGAGTCCCTTCGGAGACCTCGTGGCGATACGCGTGGACCTGGCCGAACTGGTTTCGAAGAGCGCCCTGGAATTCCCCCACCGCAAAATGGCTTTCACAACGCTTATTCATGGAGCCACAAGGGAGGGTCTATGAAAGAGGCCATGCTGTATACGTCCCTGGAGGACAAGAACGTCAAATGTGCGCTCTGCGCCCATCGATGTCTGATGGATCCCATTGAAAAAAAACCACTGTTTCATGTGCTTCCCGGCTCTCTTTCCTATTCCGTCGCCACCGTGGGATGTAACTTCAAGTGCAGTTTCTGCCAGAATGCGGACATCTCTCAAATGCCCTCGGACATGAAAAGGATCACCGGGCATGATGTGGCTCCGGCCACGCTGGTCGAAGACGCGTTAGAAAATCGCTGCCGTTCCATCGCATATACGTACACCGAACCGACCATCTATTTCGAATATGCGTACGACACGGCCGTTCTGGCCGAAAAAAACGATTTGCTCAATGTGTTTGTAAGCAACGGTTATATGACCGGAGAATGTTTGGACACCATTGGAAGCACACTCCACGCAGCCAATGTGGACTTGAAATCATTTCGGGACGAGTACTACAAATCATTGTGCAAGGCGAGGCTGCAACCCGTGCTGGACACCCTCAAAAAGATGAAAGAAATGGGGATCTGGATTGAAGTGACCACGCTCCTCATCCCAGGAGAAAACGACTCCGAACAGGAGCTGCGTGACATTGCGCGCTTCCTGGCCGATCTGGGCTCGGAAATCCCATGGCATATCAGTCGCTTCTATCCTCAGTATCGATACCTGTCATCAGGGCCAACGCCATCGAAAACCGTGCAGAAGGCGCGTGATATCGGATTCCAAGAGGGCCTGAGATTTGTGTACACGGGAAATCTCCCCGGTGACGAAGGAGAAAAAACAGTATGCCCTTCTTGTGGAAAAACCGTCATCGATCGGAGCGGCTATCGCATTTTCGGGATAAACTTGTCGCAGGGGTCGTGCTCTTTTTGCGGCGAAACCATAGAAGGGATTTTTGATCCCACGTCCTTGTGACGTATCGGCGTTCAGCACGGCGCAATCCGGCTATTTATCCTCGTCTTAGCCGTGAATAGTTCATTCGTTCCGCCATCTCCTCCCCTTTCATCCGTAATTCGGCGCTTGGAAAGGTACACGCTCCAATCCATGACCAAAAGGCCTTAAGACGGACGTACGGATGCTACCAAAACGAATTTGGCTCTGGCTTCTATGTTTGATCGTGATTGTGGCGTTTGTCTGGATTTTCACGGCGCCGATCGAGCGCTATTTTCAGTTCCGCGAGTTCGAGCTCTGGAATGCCGGGTACGAGCGCATCGAGGTCCAATCTCCCTTCGGCGCCTTTCATTGCTACATCAGGGGGTCCTCGAGTAACCGTACGCCTCTCATCCTGGTTCATGGTCTCGGCGCCTGTGCGGAATATTGGACACCGTTCATGAAGTCTCTTCCGGAGGATCGCCCCGTGGTCTCGATGGAACTTCTCGGCTTTGGACGTAGCATCGACCCGGACGTGCAACCGCAAGATTATACGATGTCCCTTTATTTAAGACAGTTAACCTATCTTCAAGAGCGGTTGCACTGGCCTCGGCCCGTGTTGGTAGGAGTGTCGCTGGGTGGGTGGATCGCCGTGGAACACGCGCTGCATTACCCCCGGCGCACAAGCGGTCTGTGTTTGATCGCCCCCGGAGGACTCGATTCGCAAATACCGGTTGAAGAACTCACGGAACTTCGCAAAGCATTCGATTTCTCGACGCCTGAGGAGTATCGCAAACTGATCAACGAGCGAATCCTGACGACACCCCGCTGGATACCGGAGTTCGTGGCGCATGCCGCGGTTGACCGCGCCTCTCGAGGGGGTCATCATGCCATTCTCAGAAACTTACGACCGGACGATTGGGTCGGCGATCGAATTACCGAATTGAATATCCCTATCGCACTGATCTGGGGAAAACGAGATCGAGTCTTTTCCTTCCAAAGCGCTCTCCGTATCCAGAGGAAGCTTTCGAGAGCCAGGCTCTTCCCCATCGAGAACTCCGGGCACAGCTATCTGATGGAAAACCGTGAAGAAACAATCGGCGTGCTCAGGGAGGCGTTGGACTGGCTGTTGAAGGAAATCGATGAGAAGAAGGCGACGTCGGGAACCGATGACTTAACAGGTTCTAAATCACCCTGATTCCCGAGAACTCGGGCTTCAATTCCCTGGTCATCAGCTCCTGGACGGCCTCCAGGGGCGGTTTGTCTTCATAGAGTATGGCGTATACCTGCTCGCAGATCGGAAGCTCTATGTTCATACGCTGAGCCATATTATACACGGATTTGGAAGTCCTGACTCCTTCCGCTATCATGACCATACTGTCCAGGATTTCCTGGAGCTTGCGGCCCCGGCCCAGTTGCATGCCCACATTCTGGTTGCGGCTTAAACCACTGCAACAGGTCAGCACGAGATCTCCCACTCCGGCCAATCCTGCGAACGTCAGCGGATTGGCGCCCAATGCCATGCCCAGCCGCGTCATTTCCGCCAATCCCCTGGTAATCACGGCCGCCCTGGCGTTGGCTCCCAACTCCAAGCCATCGCAGGCTCCCGCAGCAATGGCGATCACGTTCTTGAAAGCGCCTCCCAGTTCAACCCCGACTACGTCGCCGGATGTGTACACGCGAAAAAAATTGTTGGAAAACAGTCGTTGCGCGTGCCTGCCGACGTCCAACGTATGAGACGCGACCGTTACGGCTGTGGGCAATTCTTTTGCTACTTCTTTAGCGAAGCTCGGACCCGAAAGATAACACAAATGAGAATGGAGTCGGTCGGGAAAAACCTCCTCGAGAATGTCCGACATCAGTGACAATGTGTCGTTCTCTATACCTTTGGTTGCGGCTACGACCACGGTGTCCGGGCCGAGGCTAGGTTCCATGAGCTGCGCGATCCCTCGAAACACGTGAGAAGGGACCACGATGACGACCAGTTCTTTCCCATGGACCACCTTGTTCAAGTCATTGCTCGGTCGAATGGAATCTTCGAGGCGAAATCCAGGCAAAAACGTGGTGTTTTCTCTGCGAGTCTTCATCTGTTCGCAGAGGTCTCTCTCGTATACCCACAAATCGACCGAGTGGCCGTTGGAGGCCAGCAGTCTGGCCAACGCCGTCCCCCAGCTGCCCGCGCCGATCACTCCGATTGGAGCCATGGAACTAATCCTCTTCTTTTTCCGCCAATTTGGCGATTCCCACCACTTTTTCTCCCGGTTCCACTGTTTTCAGGCGAACACCCTGAGTGGCGCGACCGATGATGGAAATCTCTCGAACTTCGAACCTGATGGCTATTCCGCGATTCGTTATGAGCATGATATCGTCCTGGTCACTGACGATGGACATACCGATCACGTCGCCGTTACGCGCCGTGGTTCGTATGTCGATGATTCCTTTCCCCCCTCTGCCCTGAACACGATACGATTCATTGGGCGTTCGCTTGCCGTATCCGTTTTCAGTAACCGTGAGAATGGTTTCGGACCCGTGCTCGTCCAGAACCTGCAGGGCGACTACGTCGTCTCCTTCATCCAAACGCATGCCGATTACACCTTTGGCCACACGTCCCATGGATCTCGCTTCCTGTTCTCTGAATCGGACGCATTTGCCTTTCTTGGAGGCCAATAAGACGTGTTGACTGCCGTTCGTCACTCGTGCGGCAATGAGTTCGTCGTTTTCGTCGATTTCAATGGCTATAATGCCATTGGCCCGTCGATTGGCGTACGCGGAGAGCGGGGTTTTCTTGACCAATCCCCTACGCGTGGCAATGATGATATACCGATCTTCTTCGAAGGACCCGACGTTCAAAACGGTGGCAATGCTCTCCCCCGGCTGGAGCGCGAGGAGATTGACCAGCGCTTTGCCCTTGGCCACACGCCCCGCCTGCGGAATTTCATGCACCTTCAACCAGTAGGCCCGCCCCAGATTGGTGAAGAAGAGGAACGTATCGTGTGTGGACCCCATGAACAGATGCTCGACAAAATCTTCGGACAAGGTTTCCATGCCGGTTTTGCCTCGTCCTCCACGCCGCTGGGCGCGATAGATACTGAGAGCGTTTCGCTTGATATATCCCCGGTTGCTGATGGTTACAATCATGTCCTCCTCGGCGATCAAATCCTCCACCTCCAGTTCTTCCGTGTCGGGAATGATCTCCGTACGACGCTCGTCCGAATAGTTTTTTCTGATTTCACAAAGTTCGTCGGACGCGATCTTGAGTACCAGTCGTTCGCTGTTCAGTACGGACCTGAAATACTCGATCTGTTTAAGCAGTTCATTGTATTCCTGCTCGATTTTGTCGCGCTCCATGCCCGTCAACCGCTGGAGTCGCATCTCGAGAATCGCCGTAGACTGCCTTTCACTCAGTCCGAAGTGCTCCATGAGGCCGGTTCTCGCTTCCTGGACGGTCGACGAAGAGCGGATTAGGGCAATAACTTCGTCCAGATGGTCAAGAGCGATTTTAAGGCCCTCCAAAATGTGGGCCCGTTCCTCCGCTTGTCTCAACTCGAACCGAGTGCGTCTGAATATCACCTCTTTCCGATGATCGATGAAATGCTCGATGATTTCTTTCAATGTGAGCACTTCGGGACGCCGGTTCACGATGGCGAGCAGTATGACCCCAAAAGCGATCTGCATCTGGGTGAATTTGTACAACTGGTTGAGGATGACATGCGGGTTGGCGTCTTTTCTAAGCACCAGTACAATCCTCATACCCTCTCTGTCGGACTCATCTCGAATATCCACAATACCTTCAATTCGCTTCTCCTTTACCAGCTCCACGATCTTCTCGATGAGTCGGGCTTTGTTCACCTGATAGGGGATTTCCGTAATTACGATCTGTGTCAGGTTTTTCCTTGGTAAGGTCTCGATAACGGATCGCGCTCGTGCCTTAATCGAACCCCTTCCCGTGGCATATGCGTCCCGAATGCCCTTGGTTCCATAAATGAAGCCGGCCGTCGGAAAATCGGGACCGGGAAGCAGCTTCATGAGTCCGTCCAGCTTGATTTGCGGATTCTCGATCACGGCCAGTATTGCGTCTATTACTTCGCCCAGATTGTGAGGCGGGATATTGGTGGCCATACCAACGGCGATGCCGGACGAACCATTGATCAGGAGGTCCGGAACACGGCTGGGCAGCACGGTGGGCTCTTCAAGCGTGCTGTCGTAGTTGGCTTCGAAGTCTACGGTTTCTTTCTCGAGATCCTCCATAAACTCGTGAACCAACTTGGCCATACGCACTTCGGTATATCGCATGGCGGCGGGACTGTCTCCATCCACGGATCCGAAGTTACCCTGACCGTCCACCAGGGGGTAGCGCATGGAAAAGTCCTGGGCCAGGCGCACCAGGGCGTCGTACACGGCGGCGTCTCCATGAGGATGATATTTACCGATGACATCACCGACGACTCGGGCCGATTTCTTGTACGGCTTGTTCCATTCGTTCTTCAATTCCCGCATGGCGAAGAGAACCCGGCGATGGACCGGTTTCAGACCATCCCGCACGTCGGGCAACGCGCGTCCGATGATCACGCTCATGGCGTAATCCAGATAGGACTTCTTGATTTCGTCTTCAATGCTTACTGGGATCTGTTGCTGATGGCCGACTTCCATTTATGTGTAGTCCTTCCGTACAATCTTTAAATAAACGAAAATGGCCTTTCAGGACGTCAAGTCCTCAGAAGACCATTTCCTTCAGCTCATTCGACCCGTCTTCGGGACGCGGGATCACTGCTTGAGTTGAAGATTGTTGTTGATCATCCGAACCCCGTTCACACTACCGGTCAGTTGGATGACTTTCGCAATCTGTTCCTTCGAGAGCATAACCCCGTTCAGATGAACAACCCCCTGGTATGTATCGATGTCGAGGTTCACCGACCTGATCTCGGGATCTTCGAATAATCTGCTCGTGACCTTCAGCGTGATCGTCGAGTCGCTGAGCTGAGACTCCACCGGGCGCTCGTCGCTCATAGTGGCGTACGCTCCCGCCGCCGTTCCAACCACAACAGCGGGACCGCAGCCAATTAAAAGCAGAAAATACATTGACAAAAAAACCACCAGGAAGCCTGTACTCGTTGCTTTGATCGTGATGTTCATATCCTATGCCCTTTCATGGGAATGCATTCCAGCTATATATCCAACCCCGTGACCTCAAGCGCATTGTTGTAAATAAACTCGCGCCTGGGCTCTACATGGTCTCCCATAAGTACGGTAAAAATCTCATCCGCCTCGACCACATCTTCCACCAGAACTTTCAGAAGCGTCCTTTTATCCGGGTCCATGGTGGTTTCCCAAAGTTGTTCCGGATTCATTTCACCGAGGCCTTTGTACCGCTGAATCGTAACGCCTTTCTGTCCCTGATCCAGGAAGTAGTTTAGGAGTTCTTGCTTACTCGCTATCTCCACCGTGCGGTCGCCTTTTCCCTCTTCGATGCGATAGGGAGCCGGCTCGATCTCCTCGATATTACTCCAGATAAGACCGGCTTTTAAGTAGTTGTAGGACGTTACAAGGGTCCATCCCACGGTGGCCGTTTTCTTCTGCACGCTGGAAGTCGAGACCACGAGTTTCCACAGATTGTGTTCGTCGTCCCGCTCGACGCTCTCCACCGTAAAACCACGCTTGTGCAACAAACTCTGGAACTCCATGACCATATCCAGATTTTGAAGAAATTCCCTGCCTTCCACTTTCTGCCGCAACAACAGCTCGATCAAGGCACGATCGTATCCGCGTCGCTCCAATTTGTCCAGATTATTCAGGTATTGGATCAACTGTTCGATCAGAAAAACCAGCCGTGTGCCGTTCACTTTCTTTCGGCCTTCGTTCAAAACCAGTGCACGGTCTTCCGTGCTGCGTTTCAACAGAAATGCTTGAAATTCTGCTTCATCCTTTTTAAACGCCGGTGGTTTGCCTTTTTCTGCGACCCTGTAAAGGGGGGGCTGCGCGATATACAGGTAGCCCCTCTCCACCAATTCCGGAAACTGCCTGTAGAAGAAAGTCAGCAGTAGTGTTCGAATATGAGAACCATCCACATCCGCGTCGGTCATGATCACTACTTTGTGATACCGGAGCTTCTCGATATTATAATCATCCGTGCCGATCCCCGTTCCCAGGGCGCTGATCATGGTTCGAATTTCCTGATTTTCAAGCATCTTGTCAAAGCGCGCTTTTTCCACATTCAGAATTTTCCCCTTTACGGGAAGGATGGCCTGAAATTTTCGGTTTCTGCCCTGCTTTGCCGATCCCCCTGCTGAATCTCCCTCTACGATGAACAGCTCGCTGAATTCCGGGTCCCTCTCCTGACAGTCCGCCAGCTTACCAGGCAACGAGTGATCGGACAAAATGCCCTTCCGACGGGCCAGATCTTTGGCTCTTCGAGCCGCTTCCCTTGCTCGAGCCGCCTCGACGACCTTCTCGACGATCTTCTTGGCCACCTGGGGATTCTCTTCCAAATACACCGCCAGGCCTTCATTCATGAGGTTCTCTACAAGGCCCTTAATTTCTCCATTGCCCAGCTTGGATTTCGTCTGACCTTCGAACTGCGGCTTGTGAAGCTTTACGCTGACGACCGCCGTCAATCCTTCCCTCAGGTCGTCTCCGGTGATCTTCTCTTTCAAGTTTTTTGGCAAGTTCCCGGAGGCGGCGTACGTATTGACGGTTCGAGTGAGACCCGCCCGAAAACCGCTGAGGTGCGTTCCACCTTCTTTGGTGTTGATGTTGTTGGCGAATGAAAAAATTTCCTCGTTGTACGTATCGTTGTACTGGAAGGCGACATCAATCTGAACATCCTCGCGTTCGCCCGTGATATATACGGGCTTCGGGTGAATCACATTTTTTTTGCGGTTCAGGTACTCTACGAAGGATACAATGCCCCCGGTGTATTGAAAAATGTTCTTCCGATCGTCCTCCTCGTTGTCAATGACAATGAGGAGGCCCGAGTTGAGAAACGCCAGCTCCCGAAGACGCTTGGACAGTCGGTTAAAACTCATATCCAGAACGTCGAAAATCAGCGGGTCGGGTTTAAACGTAACCTTGGTTCCGGAAGTATTCGTGGTCCCCAGGACCTGGAGTTCGGTGGCTTTCTTGCCTCTTTCGTAGCGCTGGTGATAGACCCGGCCGTCTCTTCGCACTTCGACCTCGAGAATTTCCGAAAGAGCGTTCACCACGCTGACTCCAACGCCGTGCAGTCCGCCGGACACCTTATAGGACAAATTATCGAACTTACCGCCCGAGTGCAGCTTGGTCATGACGACTTCCAGAGCCGGAACTTTTTCTGTCTCGTGCATATCCACGGGGATGCCGCGGCCATTGTCCTCCACGGTTACGCTGTTGTTCGTATGAATCGTTACGTGGACCTCCGTACAGTACCCAGCGAGTGCTTCGTCTATTGAATTGTCGACCACTTCATAAACGAGATGATGAAGGCCATCATGATCCGTATTCCCGATGTACATCGACGGACGTTTACGAACAGCTTCGAGTCCTTCTAATACTTTTATTTTATCTGCATTATATGTTGTTGATTGATCCATGATTCTCCGATCAACTCTATTTACTTCTTATCTCTAAATAAGATATTTTTATGCCAATTGCATGGGCATTACCAATGCCATGAACCCACCATCCACTTCGCCTCGTATAGAGCACCCATGTTCTTCATCCATAAACCCAAGATTTACCGTTTCACTTTCCATAACGTTTAATGCATCGATGAAGTATCTTGGGTTAAATCCGATTTTGAGGTCGGGATATCGGTACGAAACATTCATTTGTTCGTTCGCGTCGCCAAGCTCAGGATTCGTCAAAAACAGTTCCAAGGTATCCGATCGAAGCTCCAGACGTACGCCTTTGTAACGATCCGTGGTCATGATGTGCATTCGACGCAACATATCCAAAAGAGGTTTTCTGGGAATATCGAGTTTAATCGATTCGTTCTTGGGAAGAGCCAATTCATAATTAGGGTATTTGCTGGCCAATAATCGGATCGACACGATGGAAGAATCACGCCTGAGCATCCCGGCCTCTTTTCCAACGCCAAGCTGAACCGTTCCGTTTTCATCCAAAAGGTGTCTCATTTCGGAAACCCCTTTCTTTGAAAGCACTACCCCATTTTCGAGATCCAACTCGCGGATGGATTCAATGGGTCGGTCGATCATCGCCAGACGGTGCCCGTCCGTGGCCACCATCCTCAAAAAAGATAAATCATCTTTTATGAGTTTTTCAAGATAGATGCCGCTCGTGTTGTAAGGCGGCGTGTCTTCCGACGCCGTCGAGAACAGAGTGCAATCAATCATCCTTCGCAATTCTTGTGCCTCGATTTCCACGGTCTTCAGGTGCTTGTATTTAGGCAGACCGGGAAAATCGTCCGAAGATAAACCAAAAAGCTTAAAAACAGCGCTGTTGCCTGAAATCGATAACCATTTGTTTTCCGTTTCTCTAACCCGGACCTCCTCGCACGAAAGTTCCCGTGCAATTTCATACAGTTTACGTGCGGGAACGGAAACGGATCCTTCGCGTGTAACCGTGCAGGGAAAAATACCCTGAAATCCGACTTCGAGATCCGTGGCTTCCACCGTTAGCTGGTCGTTTGAGGCCGTCAGGCAGACGTGGGACAAAATGGCCATGCTCGATCTTCGTTCCACGAGGTTTTGAACCATTCCCAGGGCCCGAATAAAGAGAGAACGGTTGATGGAGAATTCCATGCTTAAACTCCTAACAAAATAAAAAGTAGTAATATAATTAAAAGCCTGTGCGAAACTTTAACAAGTACAAAATAATCAATTATTTCAATTAAATAAAACAACCAAAACTTGTTCAATACCGGATCTGTCACAATCGTTTCAGAAGGTCGTTCGAGAATCTGTAACCGAGAAACCGGCGGAATTTTCGTCTCGAGGTGAAGCGCCTTCTGTTCAGGGGAAAAAGCCTGTGATTTGTTTGTTTAGATCGAGTCAGCTTCTTATTAACATATTTAAATCACGAATAATTTTCTCGACCTTGCGATCAGTACGAATCAAGCGTTCGATCTTCGCGCACGCGCGCACGGCTGTAGAGTGGTTTTTTTCTCCAAACTGGAAGGCGATTTTGGAATACGATTGTCCGGAGAGCGAACGCATCAGATACATGCCGACCTGTCGTGCAAAAGCCACGGAGCGATTCTTCTGATTGGAATCCAGATCGCGCGTGGACAGGTCGAAAAAATCCGCAACAATCTCTTTCAAGTTCCTTCGACCTTCTGTCTTCCGGCGTTTCGCGTCACCGGATAGGATAGTTCGGGCCTGCTCGATATCCACCGTCTTCTTTTGGACGGACATATAAGCCGCCATGCGAATAAGACATTTATCGAGGGCTACTGCATCCAAATGACTTTGTTGTGCGAGATAACGAACGACCTCATGATCCAACGAAATACCGAGTTCTCCGCATTTACGTTGTGTAAGTTGTTCCTTGAGTTCAACACTCGGAGACGCAATCTCGGCAATCAACCCCCATGAGAGGCGCGAACGTAATCGATCTTCCAAGCCGACGATGTTTTTCGGCAATTCTTGAGTCGAAACCACGATCTGTCGCTGTAGATTGTACATCTTATTAAAAACATTGACAAATTCGTCCTGAGCCCGAGGAAAGGGGGCCAATTGGTGGACATCATCCAAAAGAATCAGATCCAAGCTATGGAAATAGGACTGGAAGCGGTCCAACGCGTTCCACTTCAAACACGTATGCAATAGGCCGGCAAACTCGCCGCCGTTGGTGTAGCACGTAGACTTTTCAGGAAGACGGCGAACTGCAAAATTCCCCATGGCCTGAAGAAGATGCGTCTTCCCGAACCCGCCACTCGAGTACAAAAGAAGCGGATTATAATGAGGATCCAACAGGTTGGACACTTCGAGACACACCTGGTAAGGAAACCGGTTCGAATCGTCTACAATGAATGTTTCGAAGGTATAATCCGGGTTGAGCGTTTGGGGCGACATGTACGGCAACGATACGTTTTCCGAACTTTTTTGGAATCCGGCTCCATCCGGTTCCCGTTGATGGACATACTCTACTCGTCCCGGAGTAAAACCATGTTCTCTCAATATCTCCAGAATGAGGTGTTCGAAGTTCCGCTGCACCTCCTTCTGATGATTCCGATCAGGCACCGAGAGCGTTAGAGTCTCATCTTCAAGACGTATGGGGCGCGAAGGCGCTACCCACGTTTCGAAGGCATGGTCTCCGACTCTTTGTCGTAGCTCCGCGTAGATCAAATGCCAATCAACCATCAGATAACATCCTGAATATACATTTAAAAACCTATTACCCCTCTCACTTATACGGAATACTCGTCAAAATATCAACCCAAAACGGTTTCCAGACGACCTCTGCTTGATTTTGGTCGGATATCATCGCATATTGGGGTACGTTACTCGGAATAACGCATCTTGAGACTTGGCTTAAGCGGCCCGTACGACGTTCAACCGTGTCCGTCCGGACGTGATTCGCGTTCTTATGCGGGGAGCTTTTACGTGAAAAGGAGAGCGACACATTGGCTTTTACAATTGCGATGGCAGGCAAAGGAGGGGTGGGAAAGACCACACTCGCCGGATTTATGATTCGTTTTCTGCTCGAGAAGGATAAGAAGCCCATACTTGCAGTAGACGCCGACGCCAATGCCAATCTGAACGAGGTGCTCGGCCTTCGGGTGGAGAATACGGTGGGCGCCGCTCGCGAACAAATGAAGCGCGGCGTACCCGCGGGGATGACGAAGGACGTTTTCATGGAATTGAAAATTGGAGAGGCGCTGGTGGAGGCGGAGGGATTTGACCTTCTTGTAATGGGGCGTCCGGAAGGCGAGGGGTGCTACTGTGCCGCGAACACCTTACTCGCGGGTTACATTGACAAGCTCAGCACTAACTATCCCTTCATAGTGATCGACAATGAGGCCGGCATGGAGCACCTGAGCCGGCTGAACGCCAGAGACGTCGATCTGCTTCTGATCGTTTCCGACACCAGCCGAAGGGGGATACAGGCCGCGTTCCGTATCGACGAGTTGTCACGCGAGCTTAACCTGATCGTAAGAAGAAGGGCCCTGATCCTAAATCGAGCCAAAAGCGACGCCCTGGATAAGCTCAGTGAGATGTTCCAAGGGGACGGATTAAAACCGGCGGGAACCATCCCTGAAGATCCTGAACTCGAGGAGTTTGATTTCAGAGGAAAACCGAGTTTTCACCTTCCCAAAGGGAACGCTTGTCTTAAAGCGGCCTTTGGGCTATTCGACGCACTGGTTAACTGAGGAAAGGCAGTTTTCCCTTGACATTGGGAGAATTTCTTCACTAAGTTATCGGTGCGGCTCGGGATTGTTAATTTTTTCACATAATTTTCGAAGGAGGTACAACAATTGGCCTACGAAATACCGAAAGTCCAATATTCCGGCAAAATAAATCAAGTTGAATTGGGCCTGGGTAAGAGCGCCCTTAAGCTAGGCGGCGAGACGGCCTACAATTTCCACACGTTTGAGGGTGCAATGCCCAATCCCATCCAAATCGCCATGGAAGTCTGGGATATCGAACCCGAAGATTGGCCCCCTGCGGCCGTAAAGCCTTTCGCGGATGTTTTGAAGGACCCGGGAGCTTGGGCGAAGAAATGCGTCCAAGAGTATGGGGCGCAAGCGATCGTCGTTCAATTGAAAGGAATCGATCCCAATGGCCTGGACAAGTCCGCCAAAGAAGCCTCCGCGCAGGTCAAGAAAGTCGTAGATGCGGTGGACGTGCCTGTGGTGGTCTGGGGATGCGCGAACCCTGAAAAGGACTCCGAAGTACTGAAAAAAATAGCCGAAGACTTTGAAGGGAAACATCTTAGCCTCGGACCGGTGGAAGAAAAGAACCATAAAGCGATCGGTGCGGCGGCTCTCGGCTACAAACATACCGTAGTGTCTTCCAGCCCCATTGATGTGAACCTGGCCAAACAGGTCAACATTCTTCTCGAGAACTTGGGAGTCAAAGGCGATGTCATCATCGATCCGACCACGGGAGGCCTTGGATACGGACTCGAGTACAGCTATTCCGTGATGGAACGACTTCGCATGGCCGCTTTGGCCCAGGAAGACGAAAAGTTGCAGTTTCCTATTGTTAATAACATCGGAAATGAAGTCTGGAAAAGCAAAGAAGCGAAAATGAGCGCAGAGGAGGCTCCTACTCTTGGCGACCCCCACAGACGGGGAATCCTTATGGAGGCCGTTGCCGCTGTGGCATACGCCCTCGCAAGCTCGTCAAGAACTTCATGAAGCTCATGGATAGCGGCGATTTAGCCGTCAGTCCGGATCAAATGGCGAAAAAAATGGCCAAGATGAAAGAAAAGCCCGCGGGCGACTATCCGGCCATTGTCAAGGAAGCCGTGGCTGAGGAAGTCAAGGCGGAAGCCGCTCCCAAGAAGGAAGCCGCGCCGGCCAAGGCAGAGCCCAAGAAGGAAGCCGCTCCTGTCCAACCAGCGCCGCCTAAAGCAGAGAAGCCTGCGGTGGAAGTGAAAGCGGACGCGGAAGCTAAAGCCAAAGCTGAGCAAGACGCCAAAAAGAAAGCCGAACAAGACGCGAAAGCCAAGGCGGAGGCCGAGGCAAAGGCGAAAATGCAAGCGGAAGCCAAGGGGAAGGCTGAAGCGGAAAGTAAAGCCAAAGCTCAGGAAGACGCCAAGAAGAAGGCCGAAAAAGAGGAAGCTGAACGTATACAGGCGGCCAAGTCCAAGGCTATCGAATTGGAATCCGCTCGCAAAGCGAAGCGGTTGGCCGAACGCGAGGCGAGAAAGTCGGAACAGGGTCATGTCGAAACGACCGAGGTTCCCAAGACGCCGGCCGCGGTCCAGATGTCGTCGGTGGAAAAGCTGATGCTCGGTGTGGACCGCTCCCACGGAAGAATGTACAAAGACTAGATCGCGCGCTCGCAGCGATGATCCCTACGAACCATTCGCTGGAGCAACGCCGAATTACCATAAATACAACCATACCCCGGTAGGAAATAATGGCGACAGAAGAAACCAAAGCTGCGGCGATTGTTAAAGAAAAAAAGGAAAAGCCGAAAGTTTCGGAATTGACCATAGACAGCGCATCGGCGAAGATGATCGAGAAGGCGCGTAAGGAAGGCGTCGAGACGATCTTCGACCGCGCGGAGACCATGAAGGCGTGCAACATCGGTATCCAGGGGACCTGCTGCAAGATGTGTTCCCAGGGTCCGTGCCGGTTGCCGCTGCCCAAGAGCGGCGTCGAGGGCAAGGACACGCGCAAGGGCCTGTGCGGCGCCACGCCGGAGACCATCGCGGCGCGTAACTTCGCGCGCATGGTGGCCGCCGGAGCGGCGGCGCACTCGGATCACGGCCGGGGCGTTGCGGAGACGTTTTTGGCCGCGGCCCGCAAGGAGACGAAAGATTACACGATCAAGGACACGATCAAGCTTTTGGAGATCGCCAAGGACTTCGAAGTGGCGACGGAGGTGGAAGTCGACGGCGAGACGAAGGACCGCGACATCTTCGAGATCGCCGAGGAAGTGGGCGTAAAGGCTCTGGGAGAGTGGGGTCGCCAGGAAGGCGAGGTCTACTACGCCAAGCGCGCTCCGGAAGCGCGTTATGAATTGTGGAAGAAGCTGGACGTGGTGCCCCGGGGCATCGACCGTGAGATCGTGGAGATCATGCACCGGACCCACATGGGCGTGGACCAGGATTACAGAAACATCGTCAAGCAGTGCTCCCGCGCCGCGCTGGCGGACGGCTGGGCGGGTTCGATGATCGCCACGGACCTTCAGGACGTGATGTTCGGGACCCCGTACCCGGTGCATGGGGAGATCAACCTGGGAGTACTGAAGGCGGACCACGTGAACATCGTCGTGCACGGTCACGAGCCGCTGTTGTCGGAGATGATCGTGGTGGCGGCCCAGAGCAAGGAGATGCTGGACTACGCCAAGACCAAGGGCGCCAGAGGGATCGTTCTGGCGGGCATGTGCTGCACGGCCAACGAGATTCTGGTGCGTCACGGCATGCCCATAGCGGGCAACTACCTGTCGCAGGAGTTGGCGCTGATTACGGGCGCGGTGGACGCCATGGTGGTGGACGTGCAGTGTATCATGGAGAATATCGCGAACGTAGCGGGCTGTTATCATACCAAGCTGATCACCACGAACCCCCGGGCCAAGATCGAAAGCGGCGAGACGGTGCACATCGAGTTCGACGAGCACCATGCGTACGAGGACGCCAAAGAGATCGTGAAGACGGCCGTCGACAACTTCCCGAACCGCCGGGCCGAGATCCTGATTCCTTCGGAGAAGGAGACCATGGTGGCGGGATTCTCCTATGAAGCCATCAACTACCATCTGGGCGGAACGTTCCGGGGATCGTACAAGCCGCTGAACGACAACATCATCAACGGCCGGATCCGGGGTATAGGCGGCGTGGTGGGATGCAACAACGCGCGCACCTGCCAGGACAGCTCGCATCTGACCATTGTGAAGGAACTGCTGAAGAACGACGTGATCGTGCTGACCACGGGGTGCAACGCCATGGCGTGCGGGAAAGCGGGACTATTGACGCCGGAAGCGGCCAAGGTGTATTGCGGCGACGGTTTGGCGGAAGTGTGCGAGACCGTGGGTATCCCGCCGGTGCTGCACATGGGTTCGTGCGTGGACAACAGCCGGATCCTGATGGCGGCCACGGAAGTGGTGAAGGCCGGAGGGTTGGGCAACGACATCAGCGACCTGCCGGCGGCCGGTTCCGCTCCGGAATGGATGAGCGAGAAAGCCATCAGCATCGGGCAGTACTTTGTGGCGTCCGGCGTGTACACGGTGTTCGGCGTGAGCTTGCCGGTGAGCGGAGCGCCCAGGTTCCAA
>JACQYL010000049.1:1486-21002 GCA_016208165.1 Deltaproteobacteria bacterium | reverse complement strand
GCTCCAGCTCTTCGCGGCGCCGGGGAAGGAATGCGGCTTCCGAGACCGTCTCGAGGTAACCCTTCAGAAATGTCGCGGATACCCACGAGTACCAGACTCCAGCCATGGCATCCAGGCGGGGATGATCCTCCGGCGTCAGCAGAGCGCGCGCCTCCAAGGCAAAGAGGGCTGAATGAGCGGCATAGTGGAAGGATCGGATCATTCCCGCTACGTCCCTCAGGGGTGATCGTTTGATCCGTCGCTCGGAGATGGGGCGCGCGGGCTCCCCCTCGAAATCGATGATCACAAAATCCTTGCCCGTATACAGCACTTGGCCCAGGTGGTAGTCGCCGTGGCAGCGGATTCGCAATGCCTCGATCTTACGATCCGGCAGAGATTGGAAACATTTCATGATGTTCTCTTTCCGGTCGAGGATGACTTGAGCCTCCAGCTGCAATTCTCCGGACAGGGTTTTCAGCTGTTTCTGCAGAAGCCGGAAGACCTGGCCGGCAAGCGTCCGCATGGACTGGTAAAGAGACCGCAGGTAGAGTTTGGAAAAAGCCTCCGGCGCGAAGGAAGGATCCTCTGTCGGCGACGCCAAGGCGAGATGGAGTTCCCCTGTTCGCTGTCCCAGCAAATGGGCGGAGTCCGAGTAGGCGCCGATAAGATCCAGGATTTCAGGCGGAGCGGGTCCATCGCTCAGGCCGAGGAGCGAAGCTTTCCATTCGGGGACCTGAGCGGGCCCAATGCGTCGAGCCAGAACATCCTCGAAATAATGGCCGAGAACGCCCAAGGTGTACTGCCATGCATCCCCCCGGTTCGGAACGAACTCCTGGAGGATAGCCATGGTCATAGGCTCTCCGCGGCCGCCGTGATACTCGAGGTAACCCGCCACGGGAGGCGAATGATCAAAGCCTTTCTCCGTGAGGTACCGACCTATCTCCAGGTCAGGGTTGAGACCCTCCTGAAGCCGCCTGAGGAATTTGAGGATGAACGTCTCCCCGTACGTCACCGAGGTATTGGTTTGTTCGGATCTAAGCACGGACGGCTCCAGGCTCTTTACCTCCCGCTGTGTTAACCTTCGATAGCTCGGGGTAACGGTTGCGATGATTTCACCGGAGCCGCCCCTCTTTCGTTGTCGCTTTCCTATGGCGTTCAACAAGGCCCGGCAAAAATCCTTCCCCGCCAACGCGTCATAAAGGACCCCTTCCTCACCTTCGCTTTTGATCACACAGCGCGCCACAAGGGCTTCAGGGTGCTCGCGCATGATCTCATGAAGCTGCTCTCCCGAAGCATAAGAGAACGGAACGGCGTATATCTCGGCTTCGGCGTCCAAGTAATCCACCTGAATAAGAGAAATCATTGCATCCGACGATCGGTCTTCCAAAGGGAGGAGGTCTTGGATACGGACCAACGTGATCTCACGGGCTTTACTCCCGAACCAGCGACTCCTCTCGAGATAGTTCTTAATCACGGACTCCAGTTCGGGATTCCCTTTCGCCATAAAAAGGTCCCGCCAATTGCCTTCGGTCTCGAGTACCGGAAGATCGCCCGAGCTTTCCTTGGCGGCCTGCAAGGCGGCCGCATAGGGCTTCTGAGGCGCTAGATCGAACCAGTAAAAGGCGTGGGGACCAAGGGTGAAGCTGTACGGAGCTTCGGAAACCGGGGGAAATTGAGTTAGTCCGAATACCTCCGTTGGGGTCAACCCCTTGAACCGGGAAAGGTTCAGCTCCATGTACTGAACAAATCGGGACAGATTAGCCACCACGAGGATATGTTGGTCCTCGTAGCTTCTCACAAAGGCTAGGACTTTTTGGTTGTCCGATTGCAGGAAATCTATGCTGCCCCGAGTGAAGGCCCTGATCCGTTTCCTGAGACCGATAAGCCGCTTGTTCCACCAGAACAGAGAACTCATGTTCTTCTCTTGGGCCTCCACGTTGACGACTTCGTAATGGTACTCCGGATCGATAATGATCGGTAAGTAGAGACGCTGAGGATTTGCCCGCGAAAAACCCGCGTTCCGGTCCGAGCTCCATTGCATGGGCGTGCGCACGCCGTTACGGTCGCCCAGATAGATATTGTCCCCCATGCCGATCTCGTCTCCGTAGTAGATCACGGGCGTTCCAGGCATGGAGAAGAGCAGGCATGTCATGAGTTCGATCCGCCTGCGGTTGTTTTCCAACAGAGGCGCCAATCTTCTCCGAATGCCGAGATTGATCCGAGCCCGGGAATCCCTTGCATAGGCTCGATACATAAAGTCACGTTCCTCGTCCGTGACCATTTCCAGGGTCAACTCATCGTGGTTGCGCAAAAAAACGGCCCACTGGCAGGTTTCGGGTATGGGGGGTGTTTGATCCAGGATATCGATGATGGGAAAGCTGTCCTCCATGCGGATGGCCATGAAAAGCCGGGGCATGAGCGGCAAGTGGAAGGCCATGTGACACTCATCCCCCGCGCCGAAGTAGGCCACTGCGTCTTCCGGCCATTGGTTCGCCTCTCCCAGGATCATTCGATGTTTGAAATTCTTATCTATATGGGCGCGCATACGTTTGAGAAACTGGTGCGTTTCCGGCAGGTTTTCGCAATTGGTGCCTTCCCGTTCGAACAGATAGGGAACAGCATCCAATCGGAGACCATCCACGCCGAGGCCGAACCAAAAATCGAGCACCCGAAGGATCTCCCGCTGAACCCTGGGGTTGTCGTAGTTCAAGTCGGGCTGATGGGAATAGAACCGGTGCCAGTAATAGGCCTGGGCCTCCCGGTCCCAGGCCCAATTGGAGGACTCGAAATCCTGAAAAATGATCCGGGTCTCCTTGTATCGATCCGGCGCATCGCTCCACACGTAGTAGTTGCGCCACCGGTTTCCGGGCGCGGGTCGGCGCGCCCGCCGGAACCAGGGGTGTTGATCTGAAGTGTGATTGATCACCAACTCCGTGATGACCCTCAGGTTGCGGTTGTGAGCCTCTCGAAGAAAGGTCTTGAAGTCGTGAAGCGATCCATAATCAGGATGGATGCCGGTGTAGTCGGCGATGTCATAGCCGTCGTCCTTTAAAGGTGAAGGGCAGAAAGGCTGAAGCCACAGGGCGGTAACACCCAGATCTTGAAGATAATCCAACTTCCGGGTCAGCCCACGGAAATCCCCCACTCCGTCCTCGTTACTATCGTAGAACGTCTTTACGTGGAGCTGATAGATGATGGCGTCCTTGTACCAGAGCGGATCTTCATCCAAGATGTTGCGATCTTTCTCTTCTTTCACCAAGCCGAATCTCCTACATGAAATAATCAAAATCGCGTTCCGTGCGCACCCGCCGTCGTATACGAAAGATGTGGGCCGGGACTACCGCAGGGTTGGTCTCGACATAATTCCTGGATCCTTTCCACAGGTAGCGGGCGTCACTCACGAGGTCGTGGACCTGGTAAGGCCGAAGAGGGTCAAGTCCCCAATCAACGAGGGGAATATCCATCCAGGCCGCATGCGTATGATGAGGATCCAGATTGACCACAACGAGAATGATGTTGGATCGGTCCGTGGTCTGCTTGCTGTAGCAGATAAGTTGGTCATTGCTGCTTGGATGAAATCGGAGACTTCGGTCGCTCTGGAGCGCCGGGTTTTCTTTCCGTATGCGGTTTATCCGGGCAATGAAGTCCTTCAGGCTGTCCGGGCGTTCAATATCCCAGTGCCTGATTTCGTACTTTTCCGAATTCAGGTATTCTTCTTCCCCCGGCCCTCGGGGCCGGGCTTCGCAGAGTTCGAAAGCGGGCCCGTAGATGCCGTAATTGGCGCCCAGAGTTGCAGCCAGGACCAACCGGCTCATGAACGCCGGCCTTCCGCCGATTTGAAGGTATTCCGTCAGGATATCCGGGGTATTGGGCCATAGATTCGGGCGGAAAAACTCGCTTGCCTCGGTCTGTGTCAGCTCCTCGAAATATCGTGAGATTTCCGAACTCGTATTGCGCCAGGCAAAGTAGGTGTAGGATTGGGTGAAACCCAGCTTTGCCAGACGATACATCACCTTCGGGCGGGTGAAGGCCTCGGCTAAGAATACGACCTCGGGGTATTTCTTTTTGATTTCATTGATGAGGCATTCCCAGAAGGGAAACGGCTTTGTGTGGGGGTTATCCACACGGAATATTCGCACACCCTGCTCGATCCAGAAAAGCACCACCCCTTTCAGTTCTTCCCATAGCGACTTCCAGTTCTCTGTCTCAAAGTCCAACGGGAAAATGTCTTCGTATTTCTTGGGTGGGTTTTCCGAATATTGAATCGTTCCATCGGGGCGAGTGCGAAACCATTCCGGGTGCTCCCTCACATAAGGATGATCGGGTGAACATTGAAAGGCCAGATCCAGAGCGATCTCGATCCCGTAGTCTTTCGCCTTATCCATGAAGCGAAGAAAATCCTCCGGCGTGCCCAGGTCGGGATGGATATTCCTGTGTCCTCCGGCCTCGGAGCCTATGGCCCATGGGCTCCCCGTATCCCCAGACCCGGCCTCGGAAATATTATTTTTGCCTTTTCGATCGGTAAATCCAATAGGGTGGATGGGAGGCAGGTAAAGCACGTCGAAACCCATTTGGGCAATGTAAGGAAGCCTTGCCTCGCATTCCCTCAAGGTGGCGTGGCGGCCCGGTTTATCGGCGCAAGAACGAGGAAACATTTCGTACCAGGAACTGAATCCGGCCTTCTCCCGATCCACGACCACGGACAATTCCGTGTCATAGGTAGCGGCGGATCGCTTGTCAGGGTAGCGGGACATAAGGTCCGCCAGATCTCCAAACTGATTCGGGATGGCACGATCCTTCCATCTCTCTTGGGAGTTCAGAGCGGCCGCCCGTTCCAAAAGAAGTCCCGCGTCACTGCCGGATGCGCGGAGGGCCGCCTCTCGAACGATCCGTGCTCCCTCGAGCAGATCAACGGATACATCCTGTCCTGCTTCGAGCTTTTTGTTCAGCTTCTTTTGCCACGTCTTGAATCGATCCACCCAGGCTTGAATGCCGTACTGATAACGTCCCAAATCGGTTACCGCAAAAGATCCTTGCCGGCGATCGTTGACCAGGGATATCATAGGAATTTCAAACCACTCAGGTTCCCCGTACTTACGGTAAAGGAGCACACAGGAGATCTCGTCATGGCCGTCTGCAAAGATATCCGCCTCCACAACCACTTTCTCGCCGACGGTTCGCTTGATGGGGAAACGGCCTGCATCAATCTCCGGCGTCACATGTTCAATGACGATTCTGATTCTTTCATCATCTGTTTTCATCAGGAATCCCATAACGTACGTCCATCTAAACGCATGAACAAAATAGTATTTCCTGCTAGTGGTCAAAGGGGCGGCAACACCCACATTTGTTGTCACATGAAAATGACAAAATAGTTATGTCTTGGTTATTCTTTTCATTTTATTATCAGATTCTTTAAAAAAATTCAAGTTTGACCCAATGACTGATAGTATGGATCACGTGTAAGCCTACTTTCCAATCCTTATTACAGAGTTCACCCGGGCTTCAGCCGATAAAAACAGTACGTGGATACATTCGATACTCCAAAATGCTTTGACCTTCGTTCTGCTCGATGAGCCGGCTCAAGAAAGCGATCACACATATGGAAATTGTTTTACTGTCCAAGGAATATCCGCCCCACGTTTATGGAGGCGCGGGCGTTCACGTGGATTACCTCTCACGGGCCCTCGCGAACGTGGGAAAGGGCTCGCATACCATAAGGGTCTTCTGCTTCGGAGACCAGAACGAGCATACGGACAACCTCGTGGTTCGAGGCATTGATCCGAACGTAACTTTGCCGCCCCTCCGGGATCCCAGGCATAAAAGCGTGCAGGATGCGCTCCAAAGAAACCTGTTTATGGTCCCCGCATTGAACCACCCGGACATCGTTCACTGCCACACGTGGTATACGATGCTGGCCGGATGCATTGCGAAGCAGCTTTATGGGGCGCCGCTGGTGGTGACCGCCCATTCTCTTGAACCCCTCCGACCCTGGAAGGAGGAGCAGCTGGGAAGCGGTTACGAGTTGAGCAAATGGCTGGAAAAAACGGGTTTCCAAAACGCCGACGGGGTCATTGCTGTTTCTGAATCCATGAAACAAGACGTGCATCGCATCTACGGCGTGCCTGAAGAGAAAATCGCCCTGATCCATAACGGGATTGACGATCATCAGTATCGCCCCAAAAGAGATCCCGGCGTACCGGCCTCCTACGGGATCGACCCTGAACGACCTTACGTTCTCTGTGTGGCCCGAATGGCGAGACAGAAGGGGATCATTCATTTCCTGAATTCGGTTCCGCACCTGCGTCCCGGCACCCAGGTGCTCCTGTGCGTCAGCTCCCCGGATACGGCCCAAATCGAAATTGAAATCTCCGCGAAGGTGCAACAGCTCAGGACCCGATCGGATCATCCCGTGATCTGGGTTGATCAAACGGTTCCCAGGGAGGATTTGATCTCGCTTTACAGCCATGCCGCTCTTTTCGTTTGTCCCTCGATTTACGAACCTTTCGGACTGATCAATCTCGAGGCGATGGCCTGCGGAACACCGGTAGTAGCCTCGGCAGTCGGAGGCATACCTGAAGTGGTGGCGGACGGCGAAACAGGTGTCCTGGTGCCCTTCGAGCCGGCTGTTCCCGACAATCCGGAGCCTAGGGACCCTGAACGGTTCGCCCATGATCTGGCCCGGGCCGCGAACGGGTTGTTGTCCGACCCGGTGATCCGTGAATCCATGGGAATCGCCGCCCGAAAAAGGGTAAGCAGCCGATTCCGCTGGGAAGTCATCGCTCGGGAAACATTGAAATTTTATTCAAGGCTGATAAAGTCGTAACATGACGAGCCGAACGACGAACATGGGCCGACAGCGTCCACGTCAGATGCTACATGCATACCGACTGCAATCATATAAACAAGGTTGAAATCCTAAAATACAGTGTTTACCCCATTACACCTCTCATTATTCGGTAACACAATGCCCGGAGGCCTCTAATCCTGGACATGTCGTTCGTACGGATAGACTTATAGAATGGGGAACTCCTCATGTGTGTTTCCGGCGATGTTCACGAGCCCGTTTCGAAAAATACCTTGAAGCGAGAAGGGAGTGTCACCTATGGATACATGGCCCGGGAAGCCCTATCCTTTGGGCGCCACCTTCGATGGTGTGGGTACCAACTTCTCCATTTTCTCGGAGGCGGCGGAGAGAGTCGAGCTCTGTCTCTTTGATGAGAACGGGGAGGAGCACCGAACGGATCTTCCCGAAGTCACCGGCTTCTGCTGGCATGGATACTTACCGGAGGTGCAGCAGGGGCAGCTGTACGGTTACAGAGTACACGGACCTTGGGCCCCCGAACAGGGTCACCGGTGCAACCCGGCCAAACTCTTGCTCGATCCTTATGCCAAGGCCGTCGATGGAGAGGTGAATTGGAACGAGGCCGTGTTCCCCTATCGGTTCGATGATCCCGACAGCGCCATCAACGAGGAAGACAGCGCGCCCTTCGTTCCACGATCTGCGGTGATCAATCCGTATTTTGACTGGGGAAACGACCAACCTCTCGGCAGACCTCTTCATGAAACCGTGATTTACGAGGTCCACGTCAAGGGTTTCACCCAAGAACTCCCCGACATCCCCTCTGAATTGAGAGGCACCTATGCCGGGCTTGCCCATCCCGCCGCCCTCGAATACCTGACCCGATTGGGCGTAACCGCCGCGGAGCTGCTCCCCGTGCATCAGTTCATACACGACGCGCACCTGGTGGAACGGGGCCTTCGCAACTACTGGGGATATAACTCCATCGCCTATTTCGCCCCGCACTGCGGGTATGCGAGCCGAGGGCGCCTCGGCCAACAGGTCCAGGAGTTCAAGCAGATGGTCAAAAACCTGCACGAGGGAGGGCTCGAGGTGATTCTGGACGTGGTGTACAACCACACGGCGGAGGGCAACCACCTTGGACCGATGCTCTGCTTCAAGGGGATAGACAACATGGCGTATTATCGCCTCGTGGAGGACGATCGTCGCTACTACAGGGACTATACCGGCACGGGAAACAGCCTGAACATGCGGCACCCGCATGTGCTTCAGTTCATCATGGATTCCCTTCGTTACTGGATCCTCGAGATGCACGTGGATGGATTCCGATTCGACCTGGCATCGACACTGGCTCGTGAGCTGCATGAAGTGGACAGGCTTTCCGCGTTCTTCGACCTGGTCCAGCAGGATCCGGTGGTCAGCCAGGTGAAGCTCATTGCCGAACCGTGGGACGTGGGCGAGGGAGGTTACCAGGTGGGTAATTTTCCTCCCCAGTGGTCCGAGTGGAACGGCAAATACCGCGACAGTGTCCGTGATTTCTGGCGCGGTCAGGGCCAGACCCTGGCCGAATTCGCTTTTCGGTTCACCGGCAGCTCGGACCTTTACGAAAGAACCACCAGAAGGCCTAACGCGAGCATCAATTTCATCACGGCCCATGACGGTTTCACCCTCCATGACCTGGTCTCCTACAACGATAAACACGATGAGGCCAACGGCGAGGGAAACCAGGACGGTGAAAACGACAATCGCTCCTGGAACTGCGGCGAAGAAGGCCTCACGGGCAATCCGGACATCCTGTCGCTCAGAGCCAAACAAGCGCGCAACTTCCTGGTCACGCTGCTCCTGTCGCAGGGCGTGCCCATGCTCCTCGGGGGAGACGAGATCGGCCGTACACAGCAGGGCAACAACAACGGCTATTGCCAGGACAACGAGATCTCGTGGTTTGACTGGGAGAACACGGATGAAGACCTTCTGCAATTCACCCGAACGCTCATCCGGTTCAGGTCCGAACACCCGGTTTTCAGGCGTCGGGGTTGGTTTCTCGGCAGGGCCATTCACGGGAGCGGCGTCGAGGACATCGACTGGTTCACGCCCGACGGCATCGAGATGGCCGAAGAAAACTGGGGCCAGGACTTCGCCAAGTCCCTGGCCGTCTTCCTGAACGGCGAGGCCATACACTATCCGGGTTCCCGAGGCGAGAAAATCATCGATGACTCTTTTCTAGTCCTTTTCAACGCCCACCATGAATCGATCCCTTTTACCCTGCCCGGTCCCGAATGGGGAAAAGAGTGGATTCGAGTGCTCGACACCGCGGAAGGGGGATTCATCGGAGATGAAAAGACCCTGTCCGCCGGGGACAAGATCCCGGTCCAGGCCCGATCCCTTGTTTTGCTGATCAGGAAGGATTGAGATGATCCGGGTACCTACAGCGACCTACCGGCTCCAGTTCAATCCGGGCTTTACGTTCGAGGACGCGGAAAGCGTTGCGGACTACTTGTCGGCCCTGGGTGTCAGTCACATCTATGCCTCCCCTTACCTCCAGGCCGCGCGGGGCAGCACCCACGGATACGATGGGGCAGATACTGGATGTGGTTCCCAACCACATGGCCATTACCGGGCCGGAAAATGCCTGGTGGTGGGATGTCCTGGAGAACGGTCCTTCTAGCCCGTATGCCGCCTACTTTGATGTGGACTGGAATCCGTCGGACGAGCGAATGGGCAATAAAATCCTTCTTCCCATCCTCGGGGACCACTATGGCCGGGCCCTCGAGGCGGGAGAAATCCGCCTGCGCCACGAGGAAGGGCGGTTTTCTATCCACTATTATGATCACAGACTTCCCGCGTCTCCGGGGTCTCTGATCGGTATACTCGACCGGGCCGCCGGCATTTCAGGCTCTGAACAACTCGCCTGCATCGCGGACGTGCTTCGCTATCTCCCCCTTCCGAAGGCGCACGAGTTCGAACACACCCGGCGGCGGCATCGGAATTGGACCTTTATCCGGAAACTGCTGTGCCGTCTGATCGAGGAGTCTAAGGAGACCCACGCCCTAATAGACCAAGTGGTTGGGGAGGTCAGCGCCTCTCCCGATCTTTTGGACGCCTTTCTCGAGGGACAGAATTACCGGCCGGCCTTCTGGCGCACGGCGGCGCGTGATCTGGGCTATCGACGCTTCTTCGACATCAACAGCCTCATCGGTATGCGCATCGAGGACGAAAACGTCTTTGCGGACACGCACCGGCTCATCCTTAACTGGTTGCGTGGAGGAGTGATCGATGGTCTCAGGATCGATCATCCGGACGGTCTCAGAGATCCGGAGCAGTATTTCAATCGTCTGCGGGCCGCGGCTCCGGAAGCCTGGATTGTGGCGGAAAAGATCCTCTTCCCCGGAGAACGGCTCCCCGACACATGGGCGGTCGAAGGCACTACGGGATATGATTTCCTCAACCTTTCGGACGGGCTGTTCATAGACCCTTCGGGGGAAAAGCCCATGACGGACTTTTATGCGGAATTTACCGGCGAGCAGACGGACTATCGCAGGATCGCCGGAGAGAAGAGACATCAGGTCCTGCGCGAATTGCTTGCAAGCGACTTGAATCGTCTGATCGATTTGGCCGCTCAGATCTGCGAGCGGCATCGCCGGTACCGGGACTACACTCGATGGGAGCTCGGGGAGGCGATCGGCGAACTCATAGCCTGCTTCCCTGTTTACCGCACGTACGTGAGAGATAATCAGAAAGAAATCAGGGAAGAAGACAGAAACGTCATCCACGAGGCCGTAAGCGTCGCCAAAACGGCCAGACCAGAGCTGGATCCCGAACTATTCGATTTTCTCGGAAGCTTGCTCGTTCTGGAACGCAGGGGAGAGCTCGAAACCGAATGGGTCATGCGGTTTCAGCAACTGACCGGTCCTGCGACGGCCAAAGGTATCGAGGATACGGCCTTCTATTGTTTCAATCGGCTAATATCTCTCAATGAGGTGGGAGGGAATCCGTCCCGATTCGGAGTCTCGGTGGAGGACTTTCACCAGGCCATGGTCGAAGCCGCAACTCATCACCCTTATGCCATGCTCGCCACCTCGACCCACGACACCAAGCGAAGCGAAGACGTACGCGCCCGCTTGGCGCTCCTGTCGGAAATCCCCGTGCGTTGGGCCAAGGCGGTGAGACGCTGGTCCACCCGCAACGACCGATACCGTCTCGAAAACGTCCCGGATCGGAATACGGAATATTTTCTGTACCAATCCCTCGTGGGGGCATGGCCCATCGAGGTGGAGCGTGTTCTCACTCTAATGGAAAAAGCGGCGCGGGAAGCCAAAACTCACACCTGCTGGACGAAACCGGAAGAGGTCTATGAAAAGAATCTTCTCGGATTCGTCAAGGCCATATTTGGCGATGAGGAATTCCGGGCGGACCTCGAAGCATTCGTTGCGTCCCTTGTGCACCCCGGCAGAATTAACTCGATGTCCCAGGCGCTGCTGAAACTGACGGCGCCGGGAGTTCCCGATTTCTACCAGGGCACGGAGTTGTGGAACCTGAACCTGGTGGACCCGGACAACCGCCGGCCTGTGGACTTCGACCTGCGCCGCCGGCTTCTGGAGGAGTTGCATACGCTTTCTCCTCCTGAGATTCTATCGAGAATGGATGAGGGCCTGCCGAAGTTGAGGGTGATTCACGATGTGCTGGGATTGCGCCGGCGACGGCCTGAAGCATTTCGTGCGGGTGAATACAGGCCTCTTTACGCCCAAGGCCAAAAGGCGGACCATGTGGTCGCTTTTCTCAGGAGTGAAGAAATCCTGACCGTGGTTCCCCGGCTCTTCCTCTCGCTAAATGGGGAATGGGGAGATACGAGGTTGGAAATTCCTCCGGGCCGGTGGCGCAATCAATTGACCGGAGACAAAGTCAAAGGCGGGAATGTGCCGGTTCAGGATTTGCTGGCCTCGTTTCCGGTGGTCCTTCTGTCAAAGGAGTAGGTCTGCATGGGAATTCTCAGGGTCTGGGCCCCCGAGTCGCGACGCGTTGAAGTTGAGGTACGGAAGCGGCGACTCGACATGGAAAGTAGTCGATGCGGTTGGTGGAAGCTGGAAACGCCTCTGGCCGAACACGGCGCCGATTACACGTTCGTCTTGGACGGCGGCAACCCCTTGCCGGATCCACGATCCCCGTGGCAGCCCGAAGGCGTTCACGGTCCATCCCGAATCCTGGATCACGAGAGATTCCCCTGGACCGATGAGGACTGGCGGCAGCCCCCTCTTTCTTCGGCGGTCATCTACGAGCTTCACGTGGGAACGTTCACTCCGGAAGGCACGTTCGAAGGTGTCGTCAAAAGACTGGATCACCTTGCGGACCTTGGAATTACCCATGTTGAACTCATGCCTGTAGCGGAATTTTCAGGCGAGCGGGGCTGGGGATACGACGGAGTGGATCTATATGCCCCTCACCACGCCTACGGCGGACCCGAAGGTCTTAAACGACTGGTGGATGCCTGTCACGAGAAGGGGCTTGCCGTGATTCTGGATGTGGTTTACAACCATCTCGGTCCCGAGGGGAATTACTTGAGGCCATTTGGGCCCTACTTCACCGATCGGTATGCAACCCTTTGGGGCGAGGCCGTCAACCTCGATGGGCCGGAGAGCGACGAGGTGCGCCGCTTTTTAATTGACAATGCCCTTATGTGGTTGCGTGACTATCACATGGACGGTCTACGCATCGATGCCGTGCATGCCATCCTTGATACCTCGGCGATCCATTTCCTGGAACAGCTCGCCGTCGAAGTAAAAGATCTGGAATCCCAACTGGGCCGGCGTCTGGTGCTCATTGCCGAGAGCGACCTCAACGATCCCCGCGTGGTGCGCTGCCGGGAGGTGGGGGGATACGGAATCGACGCTCAGTGGAACGAGGATTTTCACCACGCCCTGCATGCCGTTCTCACCGGCGAGCGGAACGGGTACTATCGAGATTTCGGACGATTGGCCGACTTGGCCAAGGTACTGACCCGAGGATTTGTATACGACGGTTCCTATTCCTATTACCGGCGGAGGAGTCACGGTAGGCCGGCCGCGGACCTCTCCGGTCACCGATTTGTAGGCTGTCTCCAGAACCACGACCAGGTGGGCAATCGAGCCGTCGGGGAACGCGCCGGGCATTTGCTCTCGTTGGGCCGGCTCAAGATCGGCGCGGCGCTGGTTTTCGCTTCCCCCTTTGTGCCCATGCTGTTTCAAGGTGAAGAGTGGGGAGCCTCGACGCCGTTCCTCTATTTTACCGATCACCAGGACGCAGCGCTTGGCGAGGCCGTCCGGCAGGGACGGAGAAAGGAATTTTCCGCCTTCGACTGGAATCCGGAAGATATCCCCGATCCTCAGGCCGAAGATACCTTTCTCCGATCCAAGCTCGATTGGGGCGAAGCGGCAAGCCGGCCGCATTCCGACATCCTTCAGTGGTATCGTACCCTCGTCCGCCTGCGCCGCCGTCTCCCTGCGTTACTGGATGGGAATCTCGATAAAACGATCGTGCAGTGTGATGAGACGGCGCGCCGGCTAACCATCACGCGCAGCCATGTAACGGCGGTCTGCAACTTTGCTGATGCTCCGCAACGAATACCCTGTTCCGAGTTCGAATCCAAGAAGTTGGTATTATCTTCCGAGCCCGGAGTCGTCATGGAGGGCGATACGATCCGGATGCCGGGCGAAGCGGTTGTCTTGCTAAACAAAGGTGAAAACTCTCACAGCCGTGTCGATGTATAACGCATTTTCGAGGAAATACCCACTCCGTCTGAATGGAAAACGGTTGGAAGGAATGCACAAGGAGCGCGAGGTTTGCCGTGTTCCGGCGCTAATAGGGAGGGGAGTCATCGGGACAGCCGGATTCCTGCTGTCTCCCCTGTCGTGGTGGAACGACGCGTTCGTCAATTTTCCTCTCGCCTACGGCTTTGCCTGGGTGGTGGGCAGATTTCTCAACCTGTTCATGGCCGTTCACGAATGGCTTTTTGTGAACCTCTTCGTGGCCGGGTATTTCATGACGAATCTGGCCGGCTTCCTGATGATACACTACAGCGTGTTCGGATTCAAAAAAGGTGAAACGTTTTCTATATGGAAGCAGTTGTTCATTTCGGTGATTTACACCTTGGCGATTTTGCTGTTTTTCGGACTGGATATCTGCAGGCCCGAAGAAGGGTGCAGGATCTTCCCTTCGTGGGTGAGGCCCTAGGGTGCGAACCTTTTTCGAAGGGATCAAAGATCGATGAGGTCCTTTTTGATGGCCATCTTGGTCAAGGCGGCCAGGGAACGGGCCTTCAGTTTCTCCATGATATTGTATTTGTGGGTCTCCGCGGTTTTCGGACTGATACAGAGCCGGTCGGCGATTTCCTTGGGGGTATAGCCGTCGGCCAGCAGGACAAATACTTCCTTTTCCCGGACGCTGAGCTTGGCGAGACCGTCCTTGACCTCCTCCAGGCCTTTTCCCCTTTCTCCCAGTTCCAACTCCCTCATATGGTCTTTCAGCCTTTCCTGGATGGCTTTGCTGTAATAGGTGCCGCCCGCCCGTACGGCCCTGAGCGCCAATAACAGATCCGACAAAGGTTCTTCCTTGAGCACGTAAGCGGAAACACCGCTCCCGAACAATTCGGTTACGTACTCCTTGTCCGAATACATGGAGAAAATGACGACACGGGTCCGGTCACTCCATTTCCGGATTTGATGAGCCGTTTCCACTCCATTCAAATTCGGCATGGATACATCCAGAATGATGAGATCGGGTTTGAGGGTTTTGACCTTCTCGATGGCCTCGAGACCGTCCGACGCTACACCCACCAGCTCGAAATCGGTTTCCTTTTCAATAGCCCTGCGAATGCCTTCGACCACCACGGAATGGTCGTCCGCAATCAGCACGGTCGCTTTATTACTCATGCTACACGACCTCCCGACCTTAGCCGGCATGGAAGTGGACAGACCGTGCCCTCGTCGGCCTGCGGACCCGGTCCGAACCACGATGGCAGCCGAGGGCGCTCTCGCATCCGGACCGGCCGTGCGTCTTACCCGGCTTCGGGACTCCCAAATCGTGGAGGATGATCTCTTGCCGGGGTTTGAGAGCGATCACGTGTCTTTCGTTCCCTTGTTCACACACGAAACGATTCAATATGCTCGATCACAAGTGATTCCGAACAATTATCAAAGGACTGGATGGGCGCTGTGCGCGCATTTAGGACATGGACCCCTATACACTATTATTGATCGGCGGTACGTTTCCGCTATTCTTCGACTAGGATGGCATTTTGAGGGCATTTGATGGCCACTTCCCGGCATTTGGACTCGAACTCCGTAGGAATGGGATCGATGATCACGGTGGCTCTCTTGCTTCCCTCCTGAAAACGAAATACCTCCGAGCATTCCTTGACGCATATACCTATCGTCCGGCACTTTAGTTGATCCACTTTGACTCTCATGCATGGCCTCCGTAACCGCGAACTGATCGGAAAAACGAGATAATCATGACTAATGATATACCTTCCTAAGCCCTTTATCTATAAAAAACCGCCATGTTCCCACCGCTTCGGGCCTTCAGGCCTCAACCCGAGCCTGGAGGTGGGGTATAGAGGCGCGCTCTGTCCAACCCTCCGGAGCACCGATCCCCATCAGCCCGTTGAAAAAACCGGATTGTCACAGGCCGTTGAAAAACGATGAGATGCAAGGCGCGCAAATCCCGAGGAACAAGTCGTACATAGAGTACGTCGCACTGACGAGGGATGAAGCGTCACGCCGTTGGCGTGACCGCAGATCGGTTTTTTCAACAGTCTGCTATGGATATTTCGGCCACAGAAAGAAGCCCCCACCCGCTTGTCAAAGACGCGCCGCCGACCCGAAGCGCAAACTCGTTCAAAGGGTTTCCGAGCACTGTTCTGACGGATCCTTGCCGGACGAAAACCATATTCGCAGATAAACATCGGGGGAACCCTCTTGTTCGGCTTTGGCAACATCGCGGCCGCGGCTGCGGGAATCGCCCGAATTCTGTTCCTTATTTTCCTGAGGTCGTCCTTGGATTTCTTCACCAAAGGATCCGCCGCACCGTAGTGTTTCAAACTTGTTAAAGCTAAGCCCCGCAGCCCCACGCATCGCATCAATCCCTTACACCCTGAAAAGAATCCTGGCACCCCCGCATCCGTCGTCCGATAGCCGCCCACTATGCCCTATGTCTTTTTATATCATTATATCAATAGATTATAACTCGATCTCGGTCCCACGGTCCCTGGCACGACCCTTGCTCTTTCGCCTGTCGAAGGCTGTTCTCGTTCGATCACCCGACTTGGAGGGCAAAACTTGGAAGAAAACCGATACGGCGCGCTTAGAAGACGGATCCTATCCAGCATGATTCTTGTTCCCGCCATACCTTTTATAATCGTCATGGGGGTCGGATATATTTATTTCATGGCCTCGCTGCAGGAGAGCACGCTCGCACGGCTGGTCCGAATCGTGGAAGATCACAAACACATGATCGAATCCTTCTTGTATGAGAGGCAAAGCGACCTTCGATTTGTCGCGGATTCCTATCGGTATGAAGACCTAGTTAAGCAGGGGGCGCTCCGGACCGTATTCGAGGATTTGGGGCGGAAGTCGAGCGCATTCAGTGACATCGGCCTATTCGATCAGAACGGTTTACACGTGGCCTACCACGGGCCGTACGAGTTGGCGGGCAAAGACTACAAGGATGCGGTCTGGTTCAAGTCGGTCATGGAGGAGGGGGTCTACGTCAGCGATGTGTTTCTCGGATATCGAGGGACGCCTCATTTCATCATAGCCGTCGCAAAACAAACGGAAGGTAAACCGTGGGTGATCCGGGCGACCATCGACACGTCGCTGTTTAGCAATGTCGTCGAGACCGTCCGTATCGGAAAAACCGGAGAGGCTTATATCATCAATACGGAAGGGCGGTTCCAGACCCAGCGGCGTTCTGGAGGAGCGCTGATGGATTCAGACCCGGAGGCGGAAGTCTACGGCCCACCGCATCGTATGGTCAAGACATTCACGGCGGAGGACATCGGCGGAAAGGCATATCTGTATGCCTTTACCGCACTGAAAGACAACCAGTGGATGCTCGTAGTGCGACAGGAGAAGTCGGAAGCATTTAAGGACCTTTGGCACGTAAGCATCATTGTGCTGCTGGTGGCGGTCGCCGGAGGTATTCTTATTGTCTCTATTGCATTTTACACGACCAACCGCATTGTCAACCGCATCCGGCGCACGGATACTGAAAAGAAGGAGCTTGGGCAGCAGCTGGTGTTTGCGGGCCGACTGGCCGAGATCGGCGAAATGTCGGCAGGTTTTGCTCACGAAATCAACAATCCCCTCCAGATCATCCGGGCCGAAGGGAGTCTGATCGAGACCATTCTTGACGATTTCCAAGCCCAGGGTGTGCTGAAGGACTCGGAAGACCTGGCACAGATTAAGGATTCTTTGCATCAGGTGCATATTCAGGTGGATCGGTGCGGGGAGATCACCCAGGGACTGCTCAAGTTTGCGCGGCAAAAAGAGTCCAGCCGGCAGCCCGTGGATCTCCACGTTTTCCTGCCGGAAGTCGTCGGACTGGTGAAGCGGAAGGCGGGGGTGGAAGGGGTTTCCCTGAGCGTTGACATACCGGACGACTTGGCCAATGTCCAAGCGGACCCTGCTCAGTTGCAGCAGGTCATCGTGAACCTGCTCAACAACGCGTTGTACGCCATCGCTGAAAAGCACGGGCCCTCGGGCGGGGAATTGGCGTTGGAGGCAAGACCCGGATCCAACGGAAAAGTGCTTCTCTCCGTTCGCGACAACGGTTCCGGCATCAGCAAAGAGCACATGGAAAAGATCTTTACACCGTTCTTTACAACCAAACCCGTTGGAAAAGGAACCGGACTAGGGCTTTCCATCTGTTACGGCATCATCAGCAAGATGGGCGGAACCATGGAGGTATCGAGTGAACAAGGAAAAGGCACCACATTTACAGTGGTGATGAACGCGGCGTGAGTAAACGAAGGCCTCCGCGGCGACGCTTATTCGGATGCGGATCAGGCCTAAAAGGGATTCGGAGGCAAAATTCATGGAACTGAAACTCATGCTGGTGGATGATGAAACGCGATTCCTGGAAACCACCCAAAAATTGCTTTCCAGGAAAGGATACCAGGTGGAAACGGCCTCGAGCGGACGTGAGGCCTTGGACAAACTCCAAACTCAGGACATCCATGTGGCCATCCTGGATGTGAAAATGCCTGGAATGGATGGCGTAGAAACCTTGCGTGAAATCAAGCGGCGATTTCCTCTGGTGGAGGTGATCATGCTTACCGGGCACGCCACGGTGGAATCAGCCGTGGAGGGCCTGAAATGCGGCGCATTCGATTACCTGATGAAACCGTGCGACATCGATGAGTTGTTGGCAAAGGCGCGGACGGCGTTCGAAAAGCGAAAGAACATCGAGGAAAAAATCCGCATCGCCCAGTCACGCACATACATGAAGTCTCCCAGGGAAATTCTGAAACAGTTCGGCGAAAACTGATTCCGGCGCTCCCGGACAGCCGTGAGGCTGCAAACAAAGAGAGGTCTAAGACTATGTCGAAGATCAAAGTGCTGATGGTGGATGACGAAGCACAGTTTCGTGCCACCACCTCGAAGATTCTGACGAAGAGAGGATATGACACCACAGTGGCGGCCAGTGGAGAAGAGGCCGTAGAGGTCTTGAAGAAACGGCCCCAGGATGTGGTGGTGTTGGACATCAAGATGCCGGGCATGGACGGCCATGAGGCGCTGGCCCGGATCAAAGAGATCAACCCGGAAACACAGGTAATCATGCTGACCGGGCACGGAGCCACGGATTCGGCCAAGGAATCGCTGAAAAAAGGGGCATTTGACTACTTGAGCAAGCCCTGCGACATCGACCTCCTAGCCACGCGGATCAATGACGCCTACTCTGCGGTTCATAAACCGCCAAAAGAGGAAAAACGGGCGAGGGATATCATGATCCCCCTGGAGGACTACACGACGCTGGATCCGGAAGCTACAATCCAGGACGCCATCTTGAAGCTCAAACGCTCCTTCGAGGAGCTTTTGACCACCAGCCGGCTCATGACGAGCGGGCACCGCTCGCTTCTGGTCCTGGATAAACGGGGTGAACTCATCGGGATCCTGAGCATTATGGACCTGCTCGCGGCCCTGAGACCTTCCTACTTGTCCGCCCCTAAACCTTCCCTCGCGGACAGCATGCAGTATTCCCACATGTTTTGGAGCGGTCTCTTCACTTCGCAGGTCAAACAACTGGCCAAGAAGCGGATCGGGGAAATTATGTCTCCTCCTCCGCCCGCCATCGACGAAGACACGAACCTCATGGAAATCACCGATCTCCTATACACGGAGCAAAGCAGGCGGCTCGTGGTGACGCGCCAGGGAAAGGTGGTCGGTGTTGTGCGAGAACAGGAGGTCTTCTTCGAAGTGGCGCGCACCATCGCGGAAATGTGATGACCATTCGAACTCGATGACAGCCTGCTCACCGGAACATGAATTGTGGAAGGGAGCGCTGAAGGAGAAAGAGATATGACGACAGCTATACACAAAAAAGCCACCGGCTATGATAAATATGTAGATTGGAAGCTCTTTATTATTCCAGTCGTCTTGTTTTTCGTGATCCTATTCATGCCGACGCCCTACGGCATGAAAGACGTGGCGACGGAGTACAAAGTGGGGCCCAAAAGCGTCGTGAACTTTATCAGCACGCAACTGT
>JACQYL010000049.1:0-1446 GCA_016208165.1 Deltaproteobacteria bacterium | reverse complement strand
GATTCTGAACAATGGCAACTCCTCACCGCCAAGTCCATGGAAGCTTTGATGAACATGGGAATCCTTGAGCAGAAACGCTTTGCCAAGATCAACCAGAAATGGTGTGACAAGTATGGGATTCAAGCGGACGCTGCAAATATCGAACGGGCCAAGGCCTACGTCGAAAACCAAGTGTCAAAAGAAAACTACTTCAGTATCATGAGCGACGCATTGAAGCTGCGCAAAACGGACCTGAAATACGAGCAACTCGGGCCCGATGAAAAAAAGGCGGCGGACAAGGGAGCATGGCATATCAAAGTGGCCATCGGCACCGCGGCGTTCGTGGTGTTCTGCTTTCTGACGGAATGCATCCCTCTTCCGGCCGTGGCCTTCTGCATCGGGCTTATCACGGTGTTCACCGGGGTGATCAGCCGCGAGGAGGTGGCCATGCTCTACTGGAGCGACGCATGCTGGTTCATCATGGGCAGCCTGATGTTCGCTGCAGCTTTCGTGAAAACCGGCGTGGACAAGCGGGTGTCCCTGTTGATGTTCCGCAAGTTGGCGGTGCCCGATGTGCGGTGGATTACGCTGATCTTTTTTGTCATCATCACGCCCCTGGCCGCGTTCATCTCCGACCACGCATTGGCCGCTATGTTTCTCCCAATTGGAATGCTCTTGTATCAGAACAGTCTCTCTGAGGAGGTTCCCGAAGACAAAGAACTGGCCAAAATGCTGATGATCACTATCGCCATGGCCTGCAATATCGGGGGACCCGGCGCTCCCTCGGGCGGAGCCCGGAACGTCATCATGATGACGTATCTGTCCGACATGTTCGGAGTCGACATAGGGTACTTCCAGTGGATGACCTACTGTTTCCCCTTTCTCTTCATCATGATCCCCTTTACTTGGTTTATGGTTAACTGGCGTTTTAAACCCCGCGTGACCTCTCTGGCGCCCGCCATGACCCATCTTCGATCGGAAATCGACCGAATGGGAGGATGGAATCGCAAGCAGATCTCGGCCACGATCATCTTCGTGGTCATGATGTTCGGCTGGTTCACGGAAAAGACCCTCTATGATTCGGGTATTCTACCCGTCCGATTGGGAATCGGCGTTATTGCCATCGCAGGGGCCGTGGCCTATATTCTGGCCGGAGTGGTCAACTGGAGAGATTACCAAGAAAAGGTCGACTGGGGCGTGGTGTGGCTCTATGCGGGCGCCATCATTTTCGGGCGGCTGCTGGATAGCACCGGTGCGGCGTATTGGCTGGCGCGAAGCGCCATCGAAGTCCTGGCTCCCTTTGGGATGAACTCGGGTGTGCCGTTGATGATTACGTCCAACGGCATGACCGCGGTCATTACCCAACTCATGGCCGACGGACCGGCGGCCGCATGCGTGGGCCCCATTGTTCTGAACATGGCGGGCCTGGCCCATCCCGGATCGACGTTTCTGCCGTTCGTGGCCATG
>JACQYL010000048.1:96002-125737 GCA_016208165.1 Deltaproteobacteria bacterium | reverse complement strand
ACCCATAGTCCTTGCATTCCTGGTTCGGACAGAAACATTTCTCGAGTTCGGTCATCGATTGCCTCCGTATGAAAGGTGAGTTCACTTTGAGGCAATCATAATCAGGATTGTTTTGAATGTCAACTAAGTGGGGACATTACCAGCAATTAGCAAGGAAATAGATTCTTTTGGTACGACTACCATGGGTTACGATTTTCTGGTTCTGCCCCAAACCGCGTTCGGTTCATACCTCGGAAAAGGTTTAAATATATCCGAAAGGACCGGTACATATGGAACGACAGCGAATCTCAGTTTGCATACGACAAGCAGCGAAGGGGCAGCGACCACAACCGAAGACGCTTTGCTTTAGAAAATGAACCATCATCTTTAACCGAATAAGGAGGGGATATATGGCCGAAATAAAAACCACCGAAGTAAAACTTATTACTTTTGATCATAAAGAGGTTGTAGAGGCGCTGATTAAACAGCAGGACCTTCACGAGGGCATTTGGCAGTTATATGTTGAGTTTGGGATCACTGCTGCAAATATCGGAATAGGAGAAAAGCAACAACTTTCACCCTCTGCGATTGTACCTGTTCAAAAAATCGGTTTGGTTAGGGTCGAGAATGAAAATCCGCTTTCCTTGGACGCCTCAGCGGTTAATCCAGAATAATTCAGAATTCATAGACTGCAAAATTCCTTAACAAATGATTTCAAAGGGTAACCCTAACCCCTGCCCGCGGGCTTTTATCAGGGAGAAAGAGAGGGACTTTCAAAATGGCATGTATCACGAAAAGGCGTGACCGATGGGTCATAGACTTCTATGACCAGTACGGCAAGCGAAGATGGAAGACGCTTCCCAAGGGCGCCACGAAGGGAAAAGCAAGAGACGAACTGAGAAATATCGAAGAATCCTTGTCCAATGGAACGTTCTGCCCGACTAAGCGAATGCCGGCGTTTTCCACTGTTGCCGGGGAGTGGCTTGAATACAAGAAGCCCAAACTCCGCTCAACCACTTGGAAGGTGTACGAGGGACATGTCCGGAACCATTTCGAGGAACTGAACCACCTGAAAATTGTTCAAGTGACGTTGCCGGTCCTGGAGAAGTTCATAAGCGATAGACAAACCCATGGTATGAACATCAACACGATTCGCAAGATTCTGGTTACCTTGGGACAAATACTCAGTTATGCGGCAAGACACCGTTACATTGACCATAATCCGCTTCGTGACGTGGAACGGCCGAGGGATTCGGGAGAAGATTTACAGGATAACGAAATCACCGTTCTGACGCCGGAACAGATTCAAGCCTTATTGGGGAGTGTGGATAACCAGAAGTACCGAACCCTTTTCATGCTGGCGGTCATGACCGGGGCGCGTCAGGGCGAACTCTTGGGCTTGAAATGGTCCGACCTGGACATCGAGAACCATCAAATCCATATCCAGCGCACTTTTAACAAGGGACGATTCTTCCCACCGAAAACAAAGAAATCAACCCGGAGAATCGACCTAGGGCCCGGTGTGGTTACTGAATTGAGAAAGTGGAAAATTGCGTGTTCACCGAACGGCCTGAATCTGATGTTTCCGAATGACGCGGGGAATCCGATCAACTACAGCAACATGGTACGCCGGGAGTTTCAACCCGCTCTGCGTGCGGCAGGCCTTCCCAAACTCCGGTTTCATGATTTGCGGCACACCTTTGCCTCTCTGCTTATCGAGCAGGGAGAGAACATCAAGTACATCCAAACCCAACTTGGTCATTCAACGCCCACCGTCACGTTGAACGTTTACGCCCACCTATTCAAATCCAGAAATCAAGAGGCCGCTCACCGGCTGGAAAAGACCGTTTTTCGGCAAAGTGGTAGCAAAATGGTAGCAAAAGGAATGGAAGCGACTTCCGGGGACGCCGTAAGTTATTGAAAAGAGTGGTGGGCGGTCGGAGATTTGAACTCCGGACTTCCACCGTGTGAGGATGGCACTCTCACCGCTGAGTTAACCGCCCGGTGTTCGCATTCCATATCCAAATTTATGCGGCTTTGCAAGAAGAAAATCGGTTATGTTGCTCGCGGTCCCCGTAGGTGCGTTCCGCGCGTTGTAACCCGTCGCCATGGTTGACATTCGAGGGACTTTCGGTTTAAATGCATGAAATTATTACACTCACATTCATCAGGTCATGGACGATGGTTTCGAAGCGAGTCATACTCAGTGAGGAACAGATCCAGCAGCGCGTACGCGAACTCGCGGAGCAGATCGACCGCGACTATGAAAACAAGACACCCATACTTGTGGGCGTGCTCAACGGCGTGTTCCGTTTCATCGCGGACCTGACCTCTTATCTCACCATTCCGGCGCAGTTCGATTTCGTTCGCATCTCCAGTTACGGGAAAAGTTCCGAGTCTTCCGGGCGGATTCGTCTGACCAAGGACGTGGAACTGGACCTGACGGGCCGGCACGTGTTGGTGATTGAAGATATTGTGGACAGCGGATTGACCCTGGACTGGCTGGTGAAAAATCTGAAGGACCGGGGTGCGGCGAGCATCAAGACCTGCGTTCTGATCGATAAACCGGAACGGCGGGAATGCGCCGTAACTTTGGACTACCTCGGATTCCTCATTGAAGAGGGTTTCCTGGTAGGGTACGGCCTCGACTATGCCGAGGAATACCGGTATCTGAACGCCATTTACCATCTCGAGTTGTAACGTCTTTGTTGAATTGGCCGGACTTTCGCTATGATCGTTACCTGTCCAGAGTGCGCCACCAAATTCAATTTGGACCCGAAACGCGTCCCCGGCGACACGGCCAAGGTGCGCTGTTCCCGATGCAAGTTCGTTTTTGAAATCACGGACAAGGGAAAGGCGCTCCCTGCGATCCCCAAAGCGGAAAGACCCTCCGGGCCCAAGAAGCCACCGCCCAAACCGGTTGTCCGCACACCGCGTATTTCCTCCCTGCAGGCCAAGCGGATTCTTGCTGTAGGTATACTGGTCCTCATCGTGTTGGGAGCGGGGGCGTCCTACTGGTTCATGCGCACGCCGGGAGCCGCCAAACCGCCGGCCAAACCCGGGGAAACGGATCCGGGCAACAAGCGTCTGGCGTTGTCCAATGTGGAAGGCGGGTTTGAAGAATCAGCGACCCTGGGCAAAGTATTCGTCGTTCACGGCCTGGTCCGGAACGACTACAACCACGCCGTCCGGTTCATTCGCATTGAAGGATTGTTGCACAGTGCTGCGGAGGCTCCGCCTTTGAAAACAGTGGTGGTTTACGCGGGGAATCCGCTGGCCGAAGAAGAAATCCGGCTGCTTTCGGAAGAGGAGCTGAATCTGGTGCTCAATAATAAGAACGGCAAAAGCGACATGGACGCACGCGTTCCTCCGGGGGAATCCATTCCGTTCAGCCTGTTGTTCAAGGACCTGCCTCCTGAAATGAAGGAATACACGGTGAAGGTGCTGGATTCCCAGCCCAGCGAAGACTGACGGTGAGGGCGGGACGAGCGTTCCGACCTTCGATGAACCACACCGCTGAAGTCCTCGCGAACGCGTATGAGATGAAACGATGATCCACGGAAGACTTCCCGAAAAGTGCGACGTTCAGACCTGCCGATAACCATGCTCCAGGCCGGGGGCCCTCCTGTGCTCCGGTTCGGAAACGCCTGGTAAGCTCTCATGACTACTTTAAAAAAAGCCTTTCTGGTAGCGGGCCTGTGGATATTCATCATGAGTTTTGGGGTGTCGGGATTCATGTGGATCGACGACATGACCTTTGGAGACGCGTTCTACATGACCGTGATCACCATAACCACGATCGGCTACTTCGAGGTACAGCCGCTGTCGCCCAACGGCAGGATTTTCAACGTGATTCTGATCTTTCTTGGAGTGGGCATCATCTATTCCACGGTGGGCGGGGTCTGGCTCATCATGTTAGAGGGGCGGCTCCAGGCTATCATGGGGAGGAGAAGATTGGAAAAAGAGCTCAAAGGCCTCAAAGATCATTATATTGTGTGCGGATTCGGACGGGTGGGGCGGATTATTTGCGGCGAAATCAGAAAGGAAGGCCATCCGTTGGTGGTGATCGAGAAAGATCCCGCCGCCATCCAGCGGATCGAAGAGATGAAAGTCCTCTTTGTCGAGGCCGACGCCACGGAAGAAAAAGTACTGCGTAAAGCCGGAATCGAGCATGCCCGCGGCTTGGTCACGTGTCTGGTCAGCGACGCGGAAAACGTATATGTCTGCCTTACGGCAAAGGAGATTCGACCGGACCTGTTTATTCTTTCCCGGGCCAGCTCGCCGGACGCTTCGAAACGCTTGCTGCGCGCCGGAGCCAGCCGAGTGGTTTCTCCTTATTACATGGGCGCGCGAAAGATGGCTCAGGAGTTGCTGCGCCCGGTGATCACCAACTTTGTCGAGATCATGTTCGGGGAAAAGACCATGGAGCTGCAGTTCGAGGAGGTCGAGGTGGGTCCCGCCTCTCAGCTGCACCAGGTGATGTTGAGGGATTCCGGCATTCGGCAGGAACTGGATCTGATCATCGTAGCTATAAAGAAACCGAGCGGCGAAATGCTGTATAATCCCCGCTTCGACGCCTTCATCGAAAAAGGCGATACCCTCGTCGCCCTAGGACGAAAGGACAACCTGCTCAAATTGGCTGAAAGGCTCGGTTCGGCGCGGCATTCGGGTTGAGCCGCAATAAAAAGGGGTAGGGGCGAATGATGATTCGCCTCACTGGAATGTAAGGGCGTATTGCTATACGCACCTGCGGCAAACACGTCTTCCCGCACCCCCGCTGCGTCATTTTTCTCCGGTGATCACGATGGGATGCCGGCCCGGACAACCGGAATAGAAAAATAGCCGCCGGTTAACCGGCCGCGTAGCTGTGCAGCCCGCTCAGCAGGAAGTTGACCCCGAAGTAGGTAAACAAAACGCATACGAATCCCACCACGGATAGAAATGCCACCCGGTTACCCGACCATCCTTTCATAAATCGGGCATGGAGGAGCGTGGCGTAGACGAGCCAGGTGATGAGGGACCACGTTTCTTTCGGATCCCAGCTCCAATAGGTGCCCCACGCGGAATGAGCCCACACGGACCCCGTGATGATGCCGGCGGAGAGCAGCAAAAAACCGATGAGGATCATCTTGTACGAGATCTCCTCGAGGGTGGCCCCGTCCGGAATGAAAGACAGCGGTCCTTTGCCTTCCCGTCTCCGTTTGCCCCAGATGAGATACATGAGGCTCAACCCGCAGGCCACGGCAAACCCGGCGTAGCCCAAGAAGCAGGTGAGCACATGGGCAATGAGCCAGTTGCTCTTCAATGCTGGGATGAGGGGCTGGATCTTGCTGTCCACCGAAGTGGAGAAGGAAGCGTAGGCCATGGTGAAAAAGGCGAACGGTGTGGCGAATACTCCGATGGAGCGGTGTTGGTATTTCCATTCCATCAGCAGATACAACACCATGATCGCCCAAGCGAAAAATACCAGGGATTCGTAAAGGTTGGATAAGGGGGCGTGGCCGATGCCCATTTCGTAGGATTCCACCCATCGTTTTACGAGGCCGTACGTGTTCAGAGCGAGTCCCCCGATCGAGGCCCAGGTAGCCAGTTTGCCCACGGTTTCCGATTTGAACACCAGGTAAAAAAGATACAATACGGAACAACCCAGATATACGAATGTCACCAGGCTCAATGCCAACGAACTGGTCATGACCGACGATCCTCCCCTTGGAGTTCGAGGGAAAAGTCTTCCCAAAAGCGCTCCATCTGTTTGATAAACGCTTGCCGGTTACGGTGGGCCGTTCCGGCCACGATCAATTTCATTTTGTTGCCGGATCGAGTCATCTGTACCCAGACCGACTGATGGGAAAGGAAAAAGGTGATGGGAAAGCCGATCAGCATGGCCACAAACCCGAGGTACACGAGCCAGACGCCCGGATCCCTGTTTGCCTGGAGCCCTGTATAATAGGTTTCCTTGAAAGATTTCAGAACGAAGGTGAAGTCACCTTTGCGTCGTTTGTCGAGTTCCGGGAAGTCCTTCACCACCCAGAACGGACGTCCGTGACCCTCTCTTCCCATGAGGTGAACCATGACGCCGGGACCGAAGTTCATGCCACCGGACGTCAGGTTCGATTGGAAGTCGATGATTCGAAACTTTCCTTTCCCGTCCGGCATTTCGAAATCCTGGTTCGGCGGCCCGCTTATGGTGTGGACTGTACCGGACGTGTTGTTCACGAGATCGAAGGTAACCTCGTCGCCCAGGGTGGAGCCGTACGTGGACTGATAGAACGTGATCCCTCGGAAGCTTACGGGGTCGTTCACCCGAACGGAGCTTTTCATCACTTCCTTGCCGTCGTTGAGAAACGTCAGATCCGAGCGGAACTCCTTCGGCGCACCGCTCTCGTAGAATTCCACAGAGAAGTCGTCGCAGCGAATTTGAAAGCCCAGCGCATATTCATTGCGGGAGCCGCGGAGCTGGATGCTGTTAATGGTCTCCCCCGCCCCAATGTTCACGTTCCCTTTGAACCCCCAGACGGCTCCTACAATCGCTCCCACGAACAAGAGCAGAACGGACCCGTGAACCACATACACGCCCATGCGGGACCAGGGCGTTTTCTGACAGAAGAAAACCGTTCCTTCCGCCAGTTCGTTTGTAAGAGGTTTCGAAAAACGGCTGGAAAGGAACCGGGTTACGATGTCCTTCCAGTTGTCCGCCGGTTCCTTGATGGTTCGCTCTCTGCGAAAAGGCATCTGAGTGTAGTCCCTCGCTTGCAGAGCAGGGACCGCCTTTACGATTTTCCAGGTCTTGGGGATCCTCCGGACCGAGCACACCACCAGATTCAATCCCAGAAAAAAAAGCATGGATACGAACCACGTGGACCCATACATATGGGTGAAACCGAGATTGTGGAACAGCCGGGCCGTGGACTCGCCGTACAGGCGTGCGTAGGTGGCGGGCGACTCCTGCTGAGGGATAACGGTGCCCACGATAGATAGGGCCGCAAGCACGATCAACAGCACAACGGTCACCTTGACCGAGGAGAGAAAATTAGCTAATTTGTTCATGGTTCAACCGTAATATTGGGTGTCTGAGTAGTGTGGCAAGTGGTATCATACCCACTTTTTTTTTACAAATTTTTGTTTAGACCCTTTTCGGCGTTGCAGGTATCGTTGTTTTCCCGGCGCTTGGTGGAGGTAATGTTATGCTCGATCTAAAGTTTGTAAAGGACCACCTGGACCTGGTGATCGAAAAAACCGAACAACGAGGCCAGACCTTCAATTCGGGCCGGTTCCTGGAGTTGGATCAGGAACGGCGATCCATACTCGTGGAATCGGAGGCTCTCAAGCACCAGCGAAATCAGGTTTCCGGACAGGTCGCCGACATGAAGAAGGCCCGCCAGGACGTCAGCGCCTTGACGAATCAGATGAAAGAGGTGTCACAGCGCATTAAAGCTCTTGATGCACGCCTTTCGGAAATCCAGGAGCAACTGAACCTTTTGCTGCTGACCGTGGCGAACCTGGTGGACGACAGTGTCCCGATCGGACGAACGGACGCGGACAACAAGCTGGTACGGACCTGGGGGGAAAAGCCCGAGTTCTCGTTCGAGCCGAAACCCCATTGGGATCTGGGCGAACAGCTTGGCATTTTCGATTTTGTCCGCGCCGCCAAAATATCGGGAGCGCGATTCACCGTGTACCGAGGCGCCGGCGCACTGATCGAACGGGCCCTGATCAATTTTATGCTGGACCTGCATACTAGAAGACACGGATACACGGAGATTTTCCCACCGTTTATCGTGAACCGGGACAGCATGATCGCCACCGGCCAATTGCCGAAGTTTGAGGAAGACCTGTTTAAGTTGTCCGCCACGGAATTCTATCTGATTCCGACGGCCGAGGTGCCGGTGACCAATCTTCACCGGGACGAAGTGCTGGAAGAGGACCAGCTTCCCATCAAGTACACGGCCTACACCGCTTGCTTCCGGGCTGAAGCCGGCTCCTACGGCAAAGACACGCGGGGTCTTATCCGGCAGCACCAGTTCAACAAAGTGGAACTCGTGCAGTTTACCCATCCCGACCACTCGTACCAGCATACGATATCGGGTGCAGGGCGGTAAGAAATCCGAATTGGTGCACACGCTGAACGGTTCCGGTCTCGCCGTGGGAAGAACTGTGGCCGCCATACTGGAGAACGGTCAACTCCAGGATGGGAGCTTCGTCGTTCCGGAGGCGCTCAGGCCGTATATGGGCATGATGGGACGCATCGGCAACGAACCCTGATGCGGTCCGTCTCGGCGTCGACTGCCCAATTCACAAAAGGAAACTCCCGAGGAAACTCCCGGCGCACAACGGGCGTTAAAGGCCCCGCGCCTTTTCGACGGCCTCTTGTCTCTCCTTGCATTCAATGCAAAGCGTGGTAACGGGCCGCGCCTCCAGCCGCTTGTCCGAAATGGGTTCCCCGCACCTCTCGCAAATTCCGAAGGTTCCTTCGTCGATGCGCAGAAGCGCCTCCCTGATTTTCTGGATCAGCTTTCGCTCTCGGTCGCGGATACGTAACAAGAAGTTGCGATCCGACTCGAGGGCGGCGCGGTCCGTTGGATCCGGGAAGTTCTCTTTTGTGTCCGTCATACCGGTGACCGTGGTTTCCGCACTTCGGAACAGTTCATCCATACGTTGGTGCAGCAGTTTCCTGTAATATTCCAGTTTCTCCGGTTCCATAGCTCAGTTCCAGAATTAAGGTTTCAATCAAGTGTACGGATTACGGGGCTCCGATCCTGCTGCGGATTCGGCGCCCAATAGTCACACCATACCTCTGAAAGGCAACACAATCGGTGATGTTCCTCTCGCTCGACGCCCGGGCACATCAGGCTCGACGCCGTCATTTTTTTTCCTTTTTGGGCTTGCGGCCAAATAAAGGGCGATGTTCAGGGGCCACCTCATCGCCGGTGGCAGTGGCGAATTCCCGCAACAACTCTTCCTGCCTTTTCGTCAGATTGGTGGGCGTTATGATCTGAAGTTCGATGACTTGATCGCCGCGCCCATAGCTTCTCAAGCGGGGGAAACCCTTGCCCTTCAACCGGAAGGCTTCTCCCGGCTGGGTCCCCTTGGGAATGTTGATTTTCTCGACGTCGTCCAATGTCGGTACTTCCACCTGCGTGCCGAGGGCCGCCTGTACGAAAGAAATCGGTACGGTGCACACAAGGTCGTCGGCTTCCCTCCGGAAGAATTCGTGGGGCTTTACGTAGATCATTACGTACAAGTCGCCGGGAGGGCCGCCGAACATCCCGGGCTCACCCTCTTCGCGCAGTCGCAATCGAGATCCCGTATCCACGCCGGGGGGAATTCGAACGTGCACTTTCCGTTTCGCTTGCACCCGGCCGCTGCCTTGACACGCTTCGCACGGGTCCGTGATCAACGTACCTGCTCCATGACACGACGGACAAGTGGTGCTGATACGAAAGAAGCCCTGACTCCGTGTGACTTGTCCTCTCCCACCGCACGTATCACAGGTGGAAGGTCCGGTTCCAGGTTTGGCGCCGCTTCCGTGACACACCTCGCAGGGTTCCCGACGAGCAATTTCAAGTTCTTTTTCCACGCCCAAGGCGGACTCGAGAAACGAGATTTCGAGGTCGTAGCGAAGATCCGCGCCTTGTTGAGTTCGCTTGCGGGCCGTCGAGCCGCCGCTAAAGCCGAAGAAGTCCTGAAACAGATCCCCGAAGGCCGAAAAGATATCGTCGAATCCTCCAAAGCCCTGAAAGCCGGTGCCTCGAAGACCCTCGAATCCGAACTGGTCATAAATACGCCGTTTTTCCGGGTCCCGAAGCACTTCATAGGCTTCGGCCGCCTCCTTAAAGTGCTCCTCCGCATCGTTGTCACCGGGATTTCGATCCGGATGAAATTTCAGGGCCAGTTTACGGTAATTTCGTTTGATTTCTTCATCGGACGCGCCGCGCTGAATTCCCAGCACGTCGTAATAGTCTCTCTTCTGCATCAGACTCCAAACCCGTTATCCCGAATGAGTTCATTCACTTTTTGTACCATTTCGTCGTCGGACGCACGTTTGAATGCCTTCAAAGCAAACATCAGTTTGCCTGAGTTCAAGGCGGCCTGGCCTGTTTTCTTCCATGTCTCGTTCGAGACCTCGATGCCAAGGGCTGAAGCCGCGGACTGGCAGATAAACGCGTCTCCCTCCTGGACGGCCCGACCGAGAATCGCCTCGAGACCGTCGGTATGGGAAGCCTTGCGAAAAAAATTCAAAGCGTCCATGAGAAGTCCCTCTTCGAGGAAAACTTCTCCCTCCCGAACCAAGCGGGTCGTATCGCCCGCTTCGGCGTTAAGAAGGTCTCTCTTTTTTAAACATGAAAGAAAAGATGTGTCTCTGGCCGACAAAGCACGTTTCTCCGTTCCAGGCCAGGCGCCGAAACTTAGTCTGCGTCTTCCTGTTCTTCTGCGGAACCGCTTTCTTGGTCCTCTTCCGGATGCTCGGACAGGGAAAGATCGGGAATCATCGTATTCATCTCTTCGGAAATAGCGGCAGGAAGATCCGACAGTCCGGAAGCGGTTGAAGTCTCGGCGGAAGCCGGCGGTTGTAATTCGATCTGTTTGTTGCGAACATTATCGATAGCGCGCAACGAATCTGCGGTGATCTCTCCGCTGGCTATCTCTCGTAAAGCGGTCACCACCTCTCGATTTTTGCACTTAACGAGGGGAGTTTCGCCTTTCTTTATCTGCCGCACCCGCCTGGCGGCCAAATGCACCAGAGAAAAACGATTATCCACTTTCTCAAGGCAATCTTCGACGGTGATCCTAGCCATATGTGTTCTCCTTTGGGTCGGGTTAGGGATCGCCCACGGCGGCGCCGCGGAAGAGCTAAACAGTCGTCCCATAATCCGAATACTACGGAAATCGATATTATGTAGCAAAAGAATAGCCATGTAAACCTTTTTTTCAACCCTCCTTTTTGAGGGCGCAAATAGCAATCGGCGGAATTCAATCAAGCCCGAATGGGCGCTGGATGCTTTGTCCGGTCTCTGCGAGGGGGGGCGGCTGGTTTCCCCGCTACCGGCACGGCCGTCGGTCCGGCCCATACCCGAAGCAAAGCGATCGCCTTTGGATCCTTAACGCCGACCGGAACGTCCCGGTCCGAACCCATGGACTTGATGCAGGTGAAATCCTACGTTTCCATGTCGCGCCGGTTACGTTTTCAAGTCCGGGTCCACCGCCCGGTATTGGAGGCGCCTGAAGCGTGTCGAGGCCGGCCGATGCATCTGAAAAGAGATCGATCACGCTGCTCATGGGCGGCGAATTTTGCAGGTTTGCATGCGAGCAGGCCCATCTGGTAGAATCGGACCCCATCGACGTGCAACGATTCGACCGAGTGCGAACCCATTCGATACAGGGTATCGAGCAGGACTCTCGGCGGTTCGAAGATAGGAATAACGTCATACCGAACGTATTGAAGAAAGCTCCTTCGGAGTGGTTTCTGTGATTCGCCTCAGGTCATCCGATCATGGCATCATGAACAGAGTCGTTTCAGGCGGCGGGGTATCGCTGATCTGTTTTTTGCTGTCCGGCCTTATCTTATGTGTATTTCTTTTCAATACGGTTCATAAACGAGACTATAGAGAATACGCGGCCGCCAAGGATCAGAGAAACCATAATTTAATTCAAAGGTGGATCGACGAAGGGTACTTCAAGCAAGGCGGCATGCTGATACTGCCGGAAAAAGACGCGGAAGGAAGGACAGTTGTGTATAGCTCTTCGTTCTTCGGCTTTCTTCAAGCGGGGCATCTGCTCGAACGTCTGAATCGGTGGTTAAGAGGGACCTACAGTTACAGGCTCATGGCCTGGCATAACCAGGCCGTAGTGTGGTTGACTTCAGCTCTTTTGGCATGGCTGGCCATGAGATTGGCGCTCAGGATGGGCGTCGAGCCCTTCAGTTGCCTATTGTTGGGCATCGGTTGTCAGTTCGTGCATCAGACGTTCGGACCCAATCTGTGGCTTGTCTGGAATATGACGTCGCAAGCTGTCTTGGTGTTGTTCGTCGTTCTTTTTCTGCTGTTCGAAGAAGCCGGCCTGGATCGAACCGATATTTCGAAATACGCATGTTTCGGCAGGGCCTTGGCCGTGTTTGGGATGATGTACGCGACGTGGATGGCTGGTTTGCTGTTCCTGTTTTCGTATTTTGGAACGGTCACCCTTTTGCACCCGTCCCGGCTCCGGTCTCAGAGGCTGTTTTGGGCCGTTCTCGTTCCGATGTGTTTGGTCTTCGGAATCCATGTCTGTCAAATTCTAGTCGTAATCCACAACTTTCCCGACGCCCGATTTGTGGGCGGGACCTTTTTATACAGGTCAGGACTGGACGGAGCCACCAACCATTTCTTGAGTCACATGGACATCTTGACCAATAAACGTAGAAGCCTTCCTTATCTTCAATGGAAGGTGTTTCTGTATGCGGGAACGCTGGTGCTGTTTGCGTTGATACCGGTGTTTGTCAAACTCCGGGAAGGACGCATCCCTGTGACGATCATCCTGATGCTCACCGGCATGTACATCCCATGGGCTTTTGTCTTCTCTCAAAGTTGGTCCGTTCACCCTCATCTTTACGACGTTATGCTGTTCCCGGCTTTGGTTCTGGCTACTTTTTCCGTCTTTCCGGCCTTTCTGGAGCGGATGGGCGGAAACCAACGGATCATTGTTCTGGTCACGATCGGCGTGGCTTTCTGTTATTCATTTGTTCAATTGCGAGACTATGCCGCGAGCTTTCCGTTGACCATACCGGAGCCGGATTGGAAGTTGTATTTGCCCCGATAGATTCGCGATCGAGCGTCACAAGACACCCGGCGAACGGTTCGCGAGGAGCCGCACCGCGATCTCGAACGGCCTTTCCGGCTTTGCCCCTTTCGGACACGTTCGATTGATACACGGCTAGGAATACTGAAGGTGGTTGGTGACGAACCTGAGCGGAAAACGACTGATGGTTTTAGGGGCCGGACCGTTTCAACTCCCCGGCATCCGGCGGGCCGTGGACTTGGGGTGTTGGGTCGCCACAGTGGACAATTTGCCCGGCAACCATGGCCATGGGATTTCTCATCAACGCATCCACTGCAGTACTTTGGACAAAGGATGCGTGCTGGAAGCGGCGCGTGCTTTTGAGATCGACGGAATCTGCACATTCAGTTCCGATGTCGCGACCCCAACCGTCGCCTACGTGTGTGATGAGCTGATTCTGGTCGGTTCGTCTCTCGAATCGACGGAGGCCATGGTGTCAAAGGACCGGTTTCGCTCTTTTCAGAAGCGTCACGGATTGAACCATCCGGCCTTTGTCGTCGGCGAACGGTTCAGGGACGTGGCTTCCGAAGTAGGAGCGCTGGGGTATCCGGTGGTGTTTAAGCCTTGCGACTCGTCGGGCTCCAGGGGGATCGCGAGTTTCGAGACATTCTGTTTCGAGAAGATGATGATTGCTTTCGATCTGTCGAGGAGCTTTTCCCGCTCCGGCAGGGTGGTGATAGAAGAGCGTTTGGATGGAGTGGAAGTTGGAGGCGACGGTTTTTGGGTGGGCGGAGAAGCGGCTTTTCTGTGTATTACGCACAAACGCCTCGAGGGCTTTGCGCCAAAGGGACATTGCTTACCAACCGGTATCGATGAAGCGAACCAGGAACGGGTGAGGGAAGCGCTCACCCGATGTTGCGCAGCCCTTTCGTATACGGACGGTCCTCTCAACTTCGACGTCATGGTGTCCCCCGAGCGTGTGACGATCATCGAGATGAGTCCCAGAACAGGCGGTAACGGCATTCCCGCCCTGATTCGCCGCGCGACCGGCGTGGATGTGGAGGAGGCCACTATTCTGCGAGCCTTGGGAAAAGAAGTGGTTTTCCCCGAACCATCAAAAGCCCTTCGAAGCTGCGGTTCTTACATCATTGGATCAAGAACGGCCGGCGTGCTGGCCGGGTTACCGAGCTTCAAAGAAATTCAAGCGGTCGTGCCCGGCTTGTATGAATCGTTTTTTACGGCCCGACCCGGTGAAATCGTGCCAAAATTTGAACACGGGGGCCATATGCTGGGCTGGCTGCTCTTCGATTGCGATTCCCCTCAGGCGTATGAAACCATGGCCCGGACCCTTGACGTAAGGCTGAAGCTGGACATATCGGAACAACCCCCTGACATCCGACCGGAAAATCCGACCGAACCGTCCATGTCCCCGGCCCAGGGAGAGGCGAGACGATGACGTGCAGGCAACATCATTGGCGCGTCGTACCGTCGGACGACCTCACCCGTGAGACCGCGACCCGGATGGCCGAGTTCTTCTCCGAAAGGCCTGAATCCGCGGAGCGAAAGATCGCCTACACGCCCGAATACTTTCTCTGGAAAATCAACGGAAATCCTGCAGGCCCCGGTTTCGTGTCCCTCGCCGTGGATGAAGATCGGATAGTGGGGACTTTGACCCTGACCCGCAAAAGGCTCTGGTTCCGCGGCCGGGGAATTATGGCCGTGGAAATGGCGGATGGCCTGGTGGACAGGGATTATAGAGGGCGCGGTATTCACGCGGCCCTGGTCGCGGACGCTCGAACACGGGCCTTGGCGGATAACGTGGAACTGCTGTGCGGGTTTATTGAAACCGACAGCGTTTCCCTCCGTGTGCACGAGGAAAAGTGCTTTTCCTTGCGAAAGCCGAATCTGGACCTGTATATCTACGTGTTACCTTTGAAGCCGGTGAGGCAACTCCTTGGCAAGTCAGAGAGCATGGAGAGCCTCATACGCAACAACGTGTTCGAAGGAGTGAGGATACCCGAACTGAATTCTCACGCTTCCCACTCGACAGGACATCAAGAGCCGTGTCTTCGGTTTGATGCCTTTTTCGACCGGCTTGACGAAAAATTGAGACGTCGGTACGCTTTCATCTTCTCGAGAAGCGCCGAGGATTTGAGATTCAGGTATGGCGATAGTCCAGAAAAAGAGCCATTTAGAATGCTGGTCAAACGAGACTCGGCGAACGAGCCGGAGGCTGTTCTGATTTACAAGAGCATCGCGCGCGACGACTTGAGGGTTCTTTTTGTGGCGGATATGTATGGCGCCAACAACGATTCCGTAATCGATGCGTGGATGGGTATCCTTGAATGGGGATTGATGAACGATTACGACACTGTCGCTCTTTGGGCTACAAATAGGTGGTTTGAACCGTTCAATGAATTCCCCTGCCCACCCGTCCCCATCGCTCGAAGAGAAATGGTTTTCTTTCATAATGAGCTGGGCAAGGAATTGTTGAACGACGGCGGCGTTTGGCATGTTTCCATTTCGGATTCCAACAATATTTAGCCAACGTTGCGGACGGAGCATAATGGAAGGTGGTTCATGAGGGATACGCCCATGGCCGGGTCCGCACACAAGGCGACCGGCGCTGAAAAAGAGGGCCACGATCTCGTTGTCCTGTACTTTCCGAAGGTCATTCCTCAACCGTTTAACGGAGCGCCGCTGGGTCTTTTGGCAGCGGCCGCGTTGGCGGACCGCGCCGGATATACGGTGCGCATCGTTACAGACGACGGCTGTAGCGACGCTCTGGGAGAGCTGAAGAGCGTTCTGCCCCGGGCGCTCTTGGTGGGCATTTCAACCATGACGGGATATCAGCTCAAAGGAGCCGTAAAGGCCTCGAAGCTCGTTAAATCCATCGTCCCTGAAATTCCCGTTGTCTGGGGCGGCTGGCACCCCACTGTGTGTCCGGAACAAACGATTCAACAACCCTACGTGGACTTCATCGTACGGGGCCAGGGCGAATTGACTCTGTTGGAACTGACCTCCGCCTTGAAAGCGTCCTCGAATCGTTTTGGCGACATACCCGGACTTGGCTGGAAAAGGGCGTCCACGCCCGTTTTGAACGCCCCCAGGCCGCTTTTCTACGATGAATCCTGGCCCGATATTCCCTTTCATCTCATAGACGTTGAAAGACATTTGAGGGTGACCGAGGTCGGCGACCGAGTAATCGATCTGTTCACCAGTTACGGATGTCCTTACGACTGCACGTTTTGCGCGGAGAATCACTTTTCGAAAAAACGTTGGGCGGGCATGTCCGCCGAAAAAGTGTTGAATCAGATTCGTCTTCTGATCGATCGCCATCATATCGACGGCGTGGTTTTTCGGGACAACAACTTCTTTGTTAACAAAATACGGGCCCTCGATGTCGCGACCATGATCAAATCGATCCCCCAGCCGTTTGCCTGGGGCCAATGCATGGGACGCACCGACACGTTGCTCCAGTATGATGATGCCGAATGGGACTTGCTCAGGGAGAGCGGGTTGAAATCGATCTTCATCGGAGCGGAATCGGGCTTACCCGAATCCCTGAAACTCATCAACAAAAAAGCCACGGTGGAACAAACGCTACGGCTGGCTGAGATTGCCGACAAAAAAGGGATCGCAATCTGGTATTCCTTTCTCGCCGGATATCCGTGGGTGAGCGGGCAAGAACCGAACAGCCTGAGTCACGTGCGCGAGAAAAACAGGGAGGACTTTTCCGCGACCATCGATCTAGTAGATAGAATCGCCAGGAAAGGCTCGAACAATCGATATCTGTATTTCCGGTACACACCCTACCCCGCCACTAAAATGGCTGAATACACCGAGGAATTAGGCGTTCACGTTCCGGATTCCCTGGAAGCGTGGTCGAACTATTCTCTCGACTCGGACAATACAGGGTTTCTCGATCGGGACGTTTCCCGGAAATTGGATGTGCTGCAGGGATTTGTTCTGCCTTGCCTCAGCAACGTATCGAAGGACATTGCGAGCCGAGCGAGGGGAAGATTCATGAGATTTATGGCCGGAAGCCTGATCAGGATCTTCGAAAGCCTGGCTTGGTTACGATGGCGCAGGAAGTGGTTCTTTGAGGGACCGGACAGTTGTCTTTACCGAAAACTGAGACGTGTCTATGAATCTCGATTCCTGGGTTCGGCAAAGTAGAACCGAGGGAGGAGCGGGAGCGCCGTTCTCACAAATCCTGTCGGCCGCGGCGGAGTTCCGTCAACCATTCTCCTTGTTCTCCATATACTGCGCTTCGCCCCGGTTCCGTCTCGCCGCCCGTTTCAAATACCGCGCGATGGGGGACATCACCAGCAGAATTACGCCCTGAAACATGAACAGCCCCGTCAGCGCCGAAAACAGGTCGGATGGAAATTGATCCCCTGCGGAAGATTTTGCCACAATTAAAAGCGCTACGCCGCCGAGCACTAGTAAGCTCAACAAAACAGACGCCACGGAGAACAGCACGGACGGGAGACACGTGCAATCCATGACCATTTGCTCGGCAAGGCTCCACAACTTGTGCACCTCGTAACCGGAGCGTCCCGATATCCTGCCCTGATGAGCGACTTCAATATTCGCCACCGCATCTTTAGGTACGAATCGAAATATGAAACCCGGGAGGTAGACGTTCGTATCGTAGATTTGAACCACCTTATCCACCACACTTCTGTCGACGAGCCGGAAGCTCGTTACCTGAATTCCTTTGGGAACGTCCCAGATTCTGAAAAAAATGCAATGCAGGATCCAACTTGCGATACCGCGCAGGACCGGATGGCGTCTCTCCCGATAAGCCCCCATGACGACCAGGTATCCTTCCCGCATCTTGGCTAGCATCCGGGGAATCGCTTCCGGCGGGTGCTGCAGATCGTCGTCCATGGCCAGAACGTAACGTCCCTTGGCATGCCTGTACCCGCAAAGGGTGGCGTTATGTTGGCCGTAGTTCTTGTCAAGCCGGACGACCTGTATTTCGTGGAATGCGTCTTTCAGACCGCTCAGGACCCGGTAGCTACCGTCCGGCCCGGCATCATCGACGAAAATAACCTCCCAGCGCAAACCCGTCGTGTCCAAGGTAGCCTTGAGCCTGGCGAAAAGCTCCGGCAGAGTGCGCTCCGATCCATACACGGGCACGATCACGGATAAGTCCATCTGGTCCTTTTCTCTTGTGGTGCGGTCGCCTTCATTCAACGCCGGGATTCGTCTGGATTTTGCGGGATGATTCGAGGCTCGACACGCGGAGAAAGGACGCTCCCATGGAAACTTTCCGTCCATATGGCTGAGTCCTGTTCCTTCTCCCCCTCGAAAGTTCCGGAAATGCGTGTGTGTTTGGAAGGAGCATAAGACCCCGGTGAATCGATGCGTTCCCTATGCCGGAAACTTCAGAAGAGTGATCTGTCTCACGGCAGGGCGGTAGGGACCTTCGGCAGGCTCAAGGCGCGATGGATGTGTACCTGTGCACCACCGCCTCCATACAACACAGGACTATACGCCTCCGAACGGCATCCCGTAGAATCGGTGTATGGTCTCTGAAACGCGCATCACCTCGGAGCCGGTCATCTCGTAGAAGATCGGCAATCTTAGCAGCCGCTCGCTTACATCGTTCGTCACGCTCATATCTCCGCACGTCCTGCCGTATTTTCTGCCTGCAGGAGAGCTATGCAATGGTACGTAATGAAAGACGGCCTGTATATCATGTTTTTGCAGGTAGGATATCAGTCCGGCGCGTTCATCCGTGGTTTGGGTAAGTATATGAAAAATGTGTCCGATGCAGCCGCTCGTTGCGCTCTCGGGCGGCAATTTTAGGAGTCCCTGTTGCTCCAGAGGACGGAGAAGATCGAGGTACCGGCGATACAGCATGGACCGGGCCTCGTTGATCTCCTTCTCGAGCTCCAATTGCGCGTATAAGAACGCTCCTATGAGTTCGCTCGGAGAAAAAGAGGAGCCTACGTCCACCCAGGTGTACTTATCCACTTCCCCCCTACGGAACTTGCTTCTGTCGGTCCCTTTTTCCCATATAATTTCCGCGCGTTCAACGAATCGAGGTTCGTTTACGAGGAGGGCTCCGCCCTCTCCGGTTATGATGTTCTTGGTTTCATGAAAACTCAGGCAGCCCAAGTGTCCGATCGTTCCCAGATAACGACCCTGATAGGCGTTGCAAAAACCTTGAGCAGCGTCTTCTATGACCAATAGATCGCATCTTTGGGCAATGGCCATGATCTCTTCCATGGCGCAGCCCACGCCTGCATAGTGCACGGGTACGATTGCCCTGGAACGGGAACTGACCCCCGCATCGATCCGTTTTTCGTCTATATTCAGAGTATCAGGCCTGATGTCAACGAATACCGGTATGGCCCCTCGTAGAACAAACGCATTTGCCGTGGATACGAACGTGAACGACGGCATGATCACTTCGTCGCCCGGTTGTATGTCGCATAAGACAGCCGCCATTTCGAGCGAGTCCGTGCAGGAATGCGTCAGAAAGGCGCGCACGCAACCCAGACGTTTTTCGAGCCACTCGTGACAACGCTTGGTGTAATACCCCCCGCCCGACAAGTGGCCGCCGAGAACGGCTCGGGCGATATAGTACAGCTCTTTTCCAGCTATAAAGGGTTTATTGAAGGGGATACGCATTCCGGGTTCCATCGAAAATCATTCCAATTTTCAAGGACCTGGCATCTTACCAAACCGGGCCCATGACGTCGTGTTCAGCGTCCGATCGGTTGCTAATGGGGTGGGGGATCCGTGTGAGACGTTTTCCACCGCGGGAAATATGAACGTTCCCCGTGTCCTGAAATGCCTTTGAAATGCACCGGGCCTCGGGCAGCTATCTCCCTGAGGCGGATTCGGCTTTTCGCAGTCTTTCCGTCAGTTCACGAATCTCTTTTTGAAGGTTCATGGAAAAGCTCATGATATCCTGGTATCTCTTCTGATATTCGTCCACGAGAGTTTGGAGCCTGTTGTTCTCGATAGTCAGATCTTCCACTTTCTTCTTCAGTCTGGCGATTTCCATACTCTGTGCCACTTCATCATCCTCGTCTTCCGTCGTTTCGTTTGAAATTCGGCTCCCGTCGGCCGGTGTCTTTCCTGCAAGTTGGGCGGGAAGCGGTCCGGAAGTCTCGCCTTTGAGTTCCTGCTTCTCGGACTGTCTCTCCAACAAGGCAATTTTCTTCATCAGCCGTTCTTTGAATCTCGAATCATTTGTTGCCACGCGCTTGTAATATTCCAGAGCTTGAGAACGCCGATCCGTTTTCTCGCAGAGGATACCCAACATTCTGCAAACGTCCGCTTCTTGAGATGCGGAGAGTTCCCGTCCTTTGAGACCGTTCTCCAATTCTTCGATCAGGTCTTCGTCCTCGTCTCTGCCGGCCCGGCACCGGTAAATCTCGATCAGGCATGAGTGAGCTTCGTAGCCCAACTTCAATGCCTCACGGAGATTGGACAGCGCTTCGTCGTACATACCCAGCTCTTTCAATCCCACGGCTTTTTGAAAGAGCGTCTCCGCAGACTCCGTCTGACCGGAGGCCAGTAACTCGTCGACTCCAATGTTAAGGCTTGAACTCTTCAACTCATCGATTTTGGAATCCAACTCTCCCAACTTCGACTCGATGTCCTTTCGGAGCGATTCCAAGTAGGCCTTTTCTCCAGCCGTAATGCTCCTCTGGTCTTTTTCCTTCAGCCGGTCGATGCTGTTTATCATTGAAAGGTAGATATTGCGGCTCTCCACAACCAAGCCGTGCTTGAAATAGGTTTCTGCAACACGGATTTTCTCTTCCAGGAAGTCTCGAAATTTGGCTTTCTGCATATGGTTCTTTCGGGCCTAATCGCGCGTCAACACATCGCCCCTCGTTAGGAACTCCGAGTCGACGACAACAATCGTTCCACATCGAGTAATTCGACGCCTTCGGCATCTTCGGCCCCAACTCGCACCGGCGCCTCGTCCGCCAGCAGAGTTCCGCAACGATCGCCACTTCGGAGGAGCACGATCCCCCTTCCTCCGGCTTGATCCTCAGAGACCTCTTCATCGGCCCAAACAACGGGAAAAGACAGCTGTCGAAGCTCCTTCTGTGAAATGTGCCGCCAGGCGGGGAACACGCCTTTCTTTATAGATTGAAAGGCACTGCGCAAATCTTCTATCGTTGCCCTGCCCGATTCCACGATCTTAACTCGCGTCTTATCCTTTACTTTGCCTGTTTTTACAACGTAATCGGCGGGCAACACGTAATCTCGGCCCCCCAGCGTCACCGCCACGAAATCCGATTCGGACGGGAGGTGAGGAGCGGGCTTTAAATCCTCCAATTCGAGTTTCTCCGAGGACTCCTCCATCAACTCAACGACGTCTTGCACCTGATCATCGCCTTCGAATTCGAAATCCATGATTTCGGGCTCTTTCGTGGTTCTGGGAGCTATGGCTTCTTCGAATAGCTCTTGAAGAGTCTTGGTTTCCTCTTCCGGTTCCTCCCGTTCGCCTGCAGCCACCTCATCCTCGAAGATGTCCTCTAAGGATGTTTCTTTAAACCCGAGCCGCTGTTGGGTCTCTTCCGGTACTTCCAGTCCGATTCCTTCGCCTGAGAACAGCCGGTCTCCGTCGTCTTCCCGGGTTTCGAAATCCAAATCGAAGGATTCCTGCGAGGCTGCATCGAACGGCCTGGGAGGCGGCAGTTCCGTTCTATACTCCAGCAGTTGGTTCAACCTGTCTTTCGTTTCGTTGACCTCCGAGCGGAGTGTGTCCAGCTCACCTCGAAGTTCTCGGCCCAATGCCTGAATGGCTTCAAGAATCGGTTGCAGGGATGCGGCCTCTGCCTCCGGCGCCGTTGTTCCCCGCGGCGCCGCAGGTATTCCGGATTTCGAAATGGCGGGTTTGGCTTCCATGGTCTTTCTCGGAGTCCTGGTCGCCTGAAAACCGGGTTGTTCCGCGAACAGGGAATCCATTTCTTCTATGGGTTCCTCGCTCAGTTCGAACACCTCCGCCAGTTCTTCCTGCTGCTCGGACAGGACCAATGGTTCGGCATCTTCCACCCGGCTCTCCGAAAAAGCATCCACATCTATCCCCAACTCCTCGGGAGATGGAATGGACTCGAAACCACTATCCTCCTCCAGGTGCTCTTCCACCCGTGACAACTCTTCCCGGAAGATTTCATCGAGATCTCTCAAATCTTCCGGCGTGCTTACGCTGATTTCCGGGGCCGCCCCGTACTCCGGCTCGGCCTCTTTCTCTAATGTCCCTTCCAGAATGTCCGCGAGATCGGATTCAGTCGCCTCGTCCACCTCGTATTCAGGAATCCGTTCTTCCTCTGGTGTTTCAAGCGTCTCTTCCCCGGTTGGGGTAAGGTAATCCTGGACGGCTTCACCGATCCCTGTTTCCTCCCCGGCTGTTTCCAACGCAGGTCCAAGGTCTTCCTTGAACTCGATGGCGCCCTCGGGGGTAACCCGATCCTCGACAGGCGCCGGCGGAGCAAATGGAAATGCTTTCGGCTCGGGGATCGGTCGGGTCTCGGACTTGAACGCAGACGCGGCTCTTCCAACCTCCGGCGCGGTCTTGAATACGGGGATCTCTTCTTTGGGGCCGGGCCTTTCCTTGGAAGGTGGAGAAACCATCTCTTCCTTTTTTGCGCTGACGATTTCGCTCTTAAGGCTTTGGAACCAGTCGATGTCCTTTTTCACGATGGCGTTTCGAGTACGGGGATCCATGCCGGGATCTTCCACTATGCTCGTAAGGTCTTTCGCCACGGAGTGAAAGAGCTGGATAGACTCGGGATGGGAATCCGCTTTGTGTTTTTGAACATAGCCGGACAGGCTGGTCATCATTTTCAGGAGAATCGAAACGGGCTTGTTGTCGGCATAGCGACTCCGAAGGGACTCCAACTCTTCCAGAAGAGCGCTCAGGGTGCTTTCGCTGATCTCCCAATCTATAGTCATGACAAGGCTTTTCAGACTTTCCAGTGGAGCCCCCCCCAACATTTCCTGGTCACCGACATCTTCGCCGAAAAGTGAATCCAGGCGTTCGTCAAGTTCTGAAACGATCGTATTTTTTGTCTGGTCCGCCAACGGCCTTCCTCCCTTTCGAAGCGGCTGTGGGATTATATGCAATAGGCAACGGGCATGGTGTCCAATGCGCTTGCCTATACTCCTAAGAAGAGAGTTGAGAAATATTTTGTTCGATTGCAGCGACCGTCATTTTTATGATGGTCTTCAAGGTATTGATGACGTTTACACCTTTTACCGCACTTGCCAAGAAGTAGGGAGCGTTCAACTTTGAATTCAGATCTGAATTTATCACATGTTCGGGTATCAAAGGGATGTTTTCTTTCGCGAGATCCCTCTTGTTATACTGCAATACCAAGGGTATCTTAAAAATGTTCTTCTTATATGTCGTCAAGTTTTCCCTTAGGTTATTTAATGAGATAATGTTCTTTTTCCTTCTATCCATCAGGGAATCGGCCACAAATACAACACCGTCCACGCCTTTCAGTACTAATCGGCGCGTGGCGTTGTAAACCACCTGTCCAGGAACCGTATACAATTGAACCCGAATTTCAAAGTCTCTGATCTTGCCCAGGCCGATGGGCAAAAAATCGAAAAACAACGTTCGGTCTTCCTGCGTCTTTATGGTGACCATGTCGCTGCGAATGTATTCACGAAAACGGCCATACACATATTCCAGATTGGTGGTCTTGCCACTGCGACCCGGTCCGTAGTAAACGATTTTACACTGGATCTCTTTGTTCCTAAGATTTATGAACGCCATATCGAGCCTTCAGTCCGTAAATTCAGATTCAGAACAACTTGATCAGGAGCATCATAGCTCTTTGCCCGCAACGAGAGCCAAAATCTTGCTGATCACCTCCGCTATTTTCAGCCGAACAAGGCCCAGCGATATGTCGTTCCCGAATATTGTACACACCAAGAAGTTATCCCCCGCCCGGCTGAAGTGGATGTTTTCCCTATTCCCTTTATGAAACAGAAGAGAAAAGTCCTCCTCGCCGACGAGACGAGCGATTTCGGAAGTGGCTCCAAAGTTTGCCGCGGAAAGAGCCGCCAGAGCAAACACGTTATGTTCGCATTTGCCGTTGTCAACCACCATCACCACGTTTCCCGCCATATCCGTGAGGAATACGCAATGAACTCCCACGGCGATCAAATCGCTATCCATCACTTGATGAATCGTGTCAAGTTGTATCTGATCCAGCGCGTACGTCATTTGCCACCCTTGTGCCTAAGCAAGCATGCCCGTTCCCGGATATCCCGGGAAATCCATCGACCATCCTTCCGCATTGTAAGCGCGGTACGCTCTCATGAAGTAAATCCAGCAAATTATTCTAAAACTAAATCCTATCCGGTGTCAAAGGTCAAAGTATTTTGCTTTTCACCCTAAAACAGTGCGATTGATCCGGTAGACGGCGTCCCATGAGAAAGCCTCCACACAACATCCGGGACGGCCCTCCACGATCGTTGCCACCGGATTTCGCTCAAGAGAATAGCGGCCCTTACCCTTACATCGGACGCAGAGTGACATCTCTTGACTTCGTTTGTGAATGGAGTCCACACGGGGCGACTCGGCGAACTCGGAACCCGGTTTGGGCCCAGCTCACGCCCTCGAAGCAACGAGCCAGTGCCCCGCATTTACATAATCCCCAAAGCAGGCTTCGGGACTGGCCAATCTGATTTGAAAGGGTTGCTCCATCAGCCGGCGGGCGAACTTCCCGGCCGCTTCGAGCGTGCACTCGGCGTCGAACAATACGAACCGGCCGGGCGCACCGTTGTATGGACTGAAGTTGCGGACACACAGAATACCACCGGTGGGGATCGCTCCTGCAATCGCACGAATCGGGCGATCGTAGAACCCGGTCGTTCCATATTCGTCCACCCAGACCAACGGTCGTTCGGCCTTTTCGATATCCGGAAGCAGCGTTCGCCAGCGGCGCCCGTCCACGACTTCCGACGCTGCCGCCGTTCTTGCCAGGGAACGCGGCATCAGGTGCTTCCTCTCACGCCGTAATCTAGGGACACTATACTCAGTTTTGACATTAGCAGGTTTTTTTGTTAGAAACGACCCATGGTTGGATCCTCACGTCTTGTGGCGCCGGTTATCCTTATCCTGTTACTCGGAGAGGAAAGCGTCGCTGGTCTACGCTTGTCTCCGACAAGGATTATGATACCCATGTTGATATAACTTTATGTGACATTATGCCTGAGGGTAACTGCATGGTAAAACGTTCATACCTGGATGATTCAACATTTATGTTGCAGGATAGCGATAGAGACTTATTGGAAAAGAACGTCGCTAAATGGGCCACCGTGCCTATAGGAAAGAGTAGAATACACACACACCCGATACTGAACTTGAACGATGAACAACTGGCTCGGTTTTACCAAGAATGTATCCAAATCGCTCAAATTGATCGACAGTGGATATATGAAAACTTTTCCGGACTCATCGAGAATAGAACCGTATTGGAAATTGGCAGTGGATTGGGATGTGATGGCGTCTATTTCTCTTCATTGGCCAATAAATGGACTTTTTCAGATATTGTATATGAAAATATACAATTATTAAAAAGAGTGTGTTCGTTATTAAACGTAGTTAATGTTGATTTTCAAGTTATTAACAGTATTTTGACCCACGACTTTAAAAAAACATATGATTTGTTGTATGCAATCGGCGTCTTCCATCACCTTCCATTTGAGTTGGCGGCCAGGGAAATAAGGAACATAGACCGATTTCTGGTGAACGGGTCTTATGTGATTGTATTAATGTACCCTATTGAGAGATGGATCGATGAAGGGGAACCGGACTTTTCTGAGTTTGGAAGACGAACCGACGGCAAAGAAACACCTTGGGCTGAATATTACACCGAGACGAAGGTAAGAGATTTATTCGGTCCAGGATATAGACTGCTGAAATCTCGAAGATGGGGTCAATATGAACATGAGTTCATTACCTTCGAGCTCATAAAAGAACGCCGAACGGTTTTGTAACCGTATTGTTGCACCGGGACCATCTTTTCATGGTGCGCATACAGGTCTAATCCGGGGACATCCATGATGCGTAATGTCAAGGGGAAGGCGGAGGTTTCCCTTCCTCGCCGAGGAACTTAGGGGTCAGGCGAAAGTGGACCCCAATGTCAAGACCACTTTTGTTTTGAGTTTAGGTGTATTGCCCCGTCCTGATCGATCCTTCGACATCGTGAGGGTTGGCCGATCCTAGCTTGGGGAAAGTGTCGGTTCGGCGTGCGCCGGTGTATGAAGTAGATCCAGAAAAGGCTCAAGCCCTCGAAGCCACGATCCAGTGCCCTGCATTCAGGTTGTCCCCAAACGTCGCTCCCGGACTGGCCAGCCGGATGTCAAAACGCTGCGTTTTCAACCAACGGGCAAAGCCCTGCGCCGCCTCGAGCGTGCATTCGGCTCCGCACAATACGAACCGGTTCGGCGCACCGCAATGGGGGCTGAAGTTCCGTACACAGAGGACACCGCCTTTGGGCAGGCTTTCCACCAAGGCTCTGACCGGACGGTCGTAGAACTCGGTCGTTCCGTATTCGTCCACCCAAACCAGTGGTCGTCCGGCCCTGCGGACCACCGGGACTATTGTCTCCCAATTGCGCCCATCTACCACTTCCGCCGCTGCCGCCGTCTTCATCAAGGAGGTCGGGATTTTGGTTTTTTTCTCCGGCCAGAATGCGCCCGAGGGGTCCAGACCGGTGAAAAGCGCACCGGAGGATTTGCAGTACTCCAGGAAAACCAGGGTGGCTCCCGTTCCAACGTGTCCCGCGTGAAAGATGTGGTCCGGTTTCATATTCCAGACCATATGAAAGATCATCTCCCAATCCGGAATGGAAAGGTCCGCTTCCCTGCCGTGGGCCTTTTGCCATCGCGTGAATCGTTCTTTTCTGCGACGCAAGGCCTGCCTGGAGCGGTTCGTCGGCTTCTCCAAAAACCCCTTGAAATCTTTCTTCTTTGCGTCCGCCTTTTTCACGGCAATGGCTATGCCCGGTGAACGTGTGGATCGAAATTCCGTTCCCTCCGGTTCCGCACTCAGAGTCACTCCGGGGTAGTTCAGGACGCAAACATCCCATTCCGGATCCCGGCGAACCCGGTTCACGACACGAGCCACTCCCAGAAGCTGGACCGCATCATGGAACACGACCAGGTCGGACATGCGCGCTGCGTACTCCCAGTCGCTCTTCACCGAATCATAGAGGTGGCAACCGTCAATAAACACCAGGTCAAAACGAAGACCTTCCCGGGCAAGCCGCTCCATGACGCTTCGGGAGTCGCCCCGCAGAAATCGAATCTCCACGTCGGACCTCGATGCCGATTTATTTTCCGGGGCCCTTTTGTCTTCAATATCAACCGAGTAGACGATCCCTCCGGACGGCAGATCCCTGGCGAGCGCGGATGTCCCCGCACCTGTCGAAGTGCCGATCTCCAGTATCCGGTGGGGCCTCACCAGTGCTACGAGGGAGCGGAGAAAATCGTATTCCTCCTTGCCGCAGACCGCAAGATTCATAACCCCTCTCCGAGAACATCCACTTCTCGCTCTTCCATCATTTGGTCGAACTCGGCTTTCCATTGTTCTTTGTTGTCCATGCGATCTCCGGGCGCTTTTCCAAAGGCGAGGCGGCGGCGCGTGTATCGTTGGAAGAAAGTCCGAGGAGAATCCTCCTGCGGCGGTTTTTCCTCAGTGAAACGTACCTGTTCACAGGGTCAGAAGAAGCCTTTGCCTCACGAGGAACAGTGTTGGTTGTAATAATGGAAGTGGATTTCACGTCCGTTTCACCGGCCTCGACGTTGGGGCTCGATCGAGATGAATGGGTGGCCCGGACAACTTGTTGTCCGGGTCCAAGGACAGGAGGTCACTGTACGTCTTAAATTGCAAGGCTATGTGAGGCCATGCGCCGGGTGGGACTTCTCGTTGCTGCGCAACGCGGACAACGAGTTGTCCGCGCCACCCTCGTCCGGTACATCGCCGCCTGACTCAATTACGAACGTATTCCAAGTGGGTTCTCCTGATACCCCGTGAACACATACAGTAAAACAGCACCATGGACACTGGAAAGCCGAGCGCTATCTCGGCGTCTTGACGGCGATGGCGTGAACGGCGTCAACGATATTGTCCGCGAGCAACATCCGATCCACCACGGCTCCGGTGATCATATCCACCAGGAATATGGTGGAGGGACTGCTGCCCACAAAAACATGGCGTTCATCGGCGCGGGCCAGGCCCCGCACCCAGCCGCTTGTGGCGAATTGCGTTGCAGTTCCGTCCGTCTCATCCAGTTTCGTGCAGATTTCGGGATGGTCCACGCCAGGTCGATATCGTTCGAAACACTTATGGACGCTGTTGTTTACAATCACGGCGTCATTCAATGGGGTCACGTTGTGCGCCCATTTCCAGCGGGGATTGCGTTGCACCAGGGTCGGTTGTGGGCGAACCTGCACCAGCGCGTACTTGGCGCTGCCGAATGTATATACCGCTCCATTGGAAACATGCAACGTGTTGAAATGGAACTGTTCATCGTACACGTCCAGCCCTTCCCGGTCCACATCCGAAACGTAGTCTTTCCGGCGGGGTCTCGGCACTTCGTACGCCGGTTTATCGTCTCCCTCAAACAGTTGGAGGAATTCGCGGTCTTCGCTCGCATACCATTCGTCCACGATGTTTCCGTTCCAGTCCAGTTTGAAAAGGGCGTCGATCAGTGTACTGTTGCACCACAAGCCTTCGTCGTCCGCAGCCAGATCGTGATGTCCAATGATATGGGGATGGTTGAATAGTTCAGCGATACGAAAACGCTCGTCGTAAACGATGATCTTGTCGCACGCACAGGCGAAGAGGAATCCGTCGCGCCACAGCAATCCGCGCCCTCCCCGGCTGCCGCCGCGCGCGCCAAATCCTTTGGTCACGGCCGGCACGGGTATTTTGGACAGAATGCGTTTTTCCGGCCACAGAATATGATAGAAGAATCCCGTTATGTCTTTGTCCGTAGCGCCTCGAATAACGGTGCTGCAGAAAATCTCCGTAACCATATATGCTTATCCTCCTTTATAGAGCCGAAAAGAAGACCGGCTTTCCCAGTTCCCTTGGCGCTTCCGAGACTCATCCAAGCCGGGCGCTGGTCTCTTTCCGGTCGAAACCATTCATATGCCGTCGAGTACGCTTTGATCCGGGGCCTCCCCAGAGTTCCCGTCAAAGTTCAAGACGATCCTACACGGAGTGATCGGTGCTTCGGAGAAACGATTTCGCCGTTTGAACAGGAAGTTCTCATTATCAAAAACCTTCGCTTCCTCGTATCCCAGGCCTGCCATCCATTCCAGAGCCTGAGCCACGGACTGTCCCCTGCACCCGAGGGCATGGTTCAGTTCCACCATGACGTAGGGATTCTGTTTGATAAGGGTTTCCCGGGCTCCCTTGAGCACTTCCAGGTCGAACGAGTCTACGTCGATTTTCACGGCGTCAATTCGTTGAATACCTTGCTCCGCCACAAAAGCGTCAATGGTGGTAAACGGATACACGTCCCGTTCAGCGGCTTTGCCCCAGATGCGGAAGATGTCCTCCTTGCGGTCTCCTGCACGATCTCCCAAGGCCAGGCGAACCGGCACCACGTTCCGGGCGTCGTGGTGCCTGAGGTTCGTCTCGAGCATGTGGTAGGTACTGGTGGGCTCGAACGCATACACACGTCCCTCGGGACAGAGTTTTGAAAAAAGGATGCTGTAGTAACCGATATGGGCCCCGCAATCCAGGACCACCCAGTCCGGCCGGGCATTCTGCACGAACCAACGCTTGGTGGCCGGTTCGCAGTTCGGGTAGTAATCGAGAAACTCCTCGTAAAACGCCGGCAACTCGATGGGCTCCCCGCCGGGTACGCCGGTATACGCGTACGATGATGTCACGACTTTTGTCCTTTCGCCCTTTGGGAGCTCAAAAATCCTTCCGGATGCGCTTCGACCACCTTCGATAAATGCTTTAACGCCATGGGAGGCACATAAAAAGC